>NZ_CP089591.1:0-72146 GCF_024498615.1 Microbacterium sp. J1-1
ACGGCTAGCTGTGAGACCGGCTCCAACCTACGCACGCACCGGTAGTCGCCGGACGGGTCTGACTGCACTGTAGTCCGCGATGCAGACCCGTCGCCGTTGGCGCGACTCCGATGCTGGCTGCCGCGCTGCTCCGCCACGACGAACCATCCTGGTGGTGTACTCGTCCGGGGGAGTCCCTGGATACGTCTCCCGTTCCATACGCGGACTTCCTGTCGGTGCTCGACGACGAAGTCGGCGCAGAAACCGGTCAGGGTGAGCTGGCGGCACCTGCGAAGAAGCCGCATGACCACGGGCTTTGGACGCTAGACCTCCTCGGGGCATCAGCCGGTGGCGCCACTCAGCGGCGTTCTTCCCGAGTCGCGAGCGAAGCCAAATGCGATTCGCATGGCTCTGCCGGCTTCTGTCCCGGCGCGTGGTCCTCGTGACGTAGCGATGCGGATGTCATCCCCGACGGTAGGCGCCCCAGCCGTGGCGTCGTCTCCCGCGCCACGGGCGGGGGCGCATGTGCCGATCCTTACCGGCTGGCTGGCGTGCTCTCTGCACGACTCGTGATCGCGTGGCTGGTTGTGGCCGCGCGCTCGCTCAACCAGCGGAGCAGAAACCGAGCCACCGCGTCGTCCCGGTGATGACCGACCACCAGCGCTGCGGAATCGAGGACTCGCTGACTAGCATTCTCAACGGCGATCGCGAAGCCGATGTGTGACATCCATTCAGCATCCGCGTCAGCATCACCAAACCCCAAGGCCTCCGAAGGCCTCACGCCGATCTGGTCGAGGACGCGGGCGAGGGTGTCCCACTTGTCAGCGCCGGGCGCGCTCGACTCGACGAGCTCCGGGAGCGTCCGGTGAAGCTGGGGCGTGGTGCCTGCCAGCTCAGCGCTGAGCGCATCAAGTCGGAACGCCTCGGCTGAGAGCATGATCTTGACGATCCCGGATAACGACTTTGGGTGCCTGCTCACTTCGACGGGGTCGCCGTTGATCGCGGAAACTGTCCGTGTCGCGGAGCTTTCGCGATCGCTCCACTGGGAGTCCGCATAAAAGAGAAAGGGTTGAAGATCGTTGGCTTCCGCGAACGCGAGCGTTTCGAGTACATCGGACTCCCGGATCGTGCGCACATCGAGGCGACTACCGGTCACAGGGTCAGTCACCACTGCGCCGGAACATGAGATCACCGGTGACGTCAGGCCGCCCCGTGTCGCTACCGTGAGTGCCGCACTCTCCGAGCGACCAGTGAGAAGAATCGTCCGCAGTCCGGCGGACTCGAGCGCTGCAAGCGCTCGATAGCCAGCGTCGGAGACCGCGTGATCCTCTCGCGCGAGCGTTCCGTCAATGTCTAGCACAACTGCCTTCGTGGCATGGGATCGAAGATGCATGGATTTCCTGTCGGTCTGGCCGGAGCGCAATTCTCCCGCGCGCAGCATTCAAATCATCTGCTGACATCGATTGTTAGGCACATGTGCTGCTGCTGTTGTGGCCGCCCGTATGACGTATACATAAAACGCATATATGTGCAGAGCTGATGCAAGCACTGCCGAAACGCAATTTGACCATGAGAACGCGTTTCAATCTCGATTGCCGGATCGTCACCGACGTATCCGTGAAGCGACTCGGCGTGTGCCAGCGTACCCAGCCAATCATAGGGGCTCTTCGGAATCAAGGGTGTAGCGAGGGTCTGAAACCTCCGGCCTCGAGCAGGCTCCTGGCTGTGTAGTTCGCGAGGTTGCGGAAGCCGAGCGCGGAGCCGCGGAGATGCTCGAGTCGGCCGTTGATCGCCTCTGTCGGACCGTTGCTCGTGCCGGCCAGGTCGAAGAACGCGAGGACGTCCGCGGCGCGCTGCTTCAACGTCCGACCGAGCCGGCGAATCTCGGCCAGCATCGCGGGGACGCCACTGCTGACGGAATCGATCACCGACCGCATCATCTCCTTCGCCTTCTTCTTGTCGGGTTCGCGGTAGGCGGCGACGATGCGCTGGTAGATGCCCCAGGTCGCTTCGACCTCGACGTGCTCCTCGACCGCGAACACCGCGTCCAGCCGTGCAGTCTGCTTCTCGGTGAGGAAGCTCACGCCGGTGTGGAGGGTGCGGCGGACCCCGTAGAGCGGGTCGCCGGCGTGACCGCGGTGCCCGAGAGTGTCCTGCTGAACCCTCTGCCGGGTCCGGTCCAGGGCGTCACCGGCGAGCCGGACGACATGGAACGGATCCATCACCGGGACCGCGTCGGGGAGTTCCTCGGACGCGGCGGTCTTGAACCCACTGAACCCATCCATCGCGACCACTTCGATCTGCTTCGACCACTCCTTGGGCCGGGCGGCGAGCCACTGCTTGAACACCGCCTTCGACCGACCCTCGACCATGTCCAGCAGCCGTGCGGGACCTGTCTTGTTGCGGGCGGGCGTGAGGTCGATGATCACGGTCACGTACTTGTCACCGAACCGGGTGTGACGCCAGACGTGCTCGTCGACGCCGATCGTGGTGACGCCGTCAAACCTGGCCGGATCGTCGATCAGCCGCCGCTTGCCCTCGGCGAGGATCGCGGTGTTCGCGGTGTGCCACGACACCCCCAGGCCTGCCGCGGCGCGGGAGACGGTGAGGTGGTCGACCACGATCGCCTTCAGCGCCCACCCGACCCCGCCGCGGGAGATCTTCGCCCGCGGCGCCGCCGCGTTCGTCGTGTCCTGCCGCCAGGTGCGGCGGCAGTGGCCGCACCGGTAGCGGCGCACCCGCACCAGCAGCGTCGTGGGCCGGTGACCGAACGGCTCGTGCGCGAGCGGACGCGTCACGGTGTCGCGCGGCACGCCCTCGGCGCCACACTTCCGACACCACGGGTCATCGTCAACGACGCGGCACTCGAGTACCGCCCGGTCGGGCTCGATCAACTGGCCGATGGCTTCGAGGCCGAGCTCATCGAGACGGCAGAACGTGGTGAGGTCAGGGGTCGCGAACGTAGGGTGGTGCAAGTCGAGGTCTTCCGGCAGATGGGCAGTGTGAGAACTTCCATCCTGGAAGACCTCGACGTCTATCCGCGAACCAGCCGCCGACCCTCGACTACACCCTCAACTGCGAAGAGCCATCATAGGAAGTTCAACGTCGTCGGTCGTCGGTCGTCGGTCGTCGGTCGTTCGTCGGACCTGGATCGTGTCAGATTAGTGCCCCACGCCCGGCCGGAGTGCGGCGATGATGTCGGCGGCTTCCCCCGTTGGCGGGGTGGTCGCGGTGAGTTCGTGTCCGTCGATGGTGATCGTGACGTCACGCAGCGGGCGCAGCGCGCGGACGATACGGCGGACCGTCACGCCGGTGGTCTTGTAGAGGTGCCGGCTGATCGCGAGAGCGCAGAACACGACGGTGAGGTGCGCGTGGATCGAGTCCGCGGTCGACGCGAACATCGGTCTCGCCCGCAGGTCGGTCTTCGCCATCCGGAACGTCGCCTCGACCTGGAACAGGTCATGGTAGGCCGCCACGATCTCTGCAGCGGAAGCCGTCGCGGTGCTGAGGTTGGTGACGTACCCCTTGAGGCCGATGTATTCGCGGGCCTTCTCGACTCTTGCCCAGTTCACGCCGGGCTTGGTGCCGAGGGTGACGAACCGGTCCTTCTTCGCCGGGCGGGTGCCGGCAGCGATCTGCTCGGCGCGTTCGATCTGCTTGTTCAACGTGATGTTGTCGCGGATCTTCCGCTTGTGGGAGTACTGCCACACCACTCGCCGCTCCCGCGCGTTCACACCCGCACCCATGGTTCGGGTGGTCTCGACCGTCTCCCCATCGGTGACGATGTTCCCGACGGTCGCGTAGTGCTCGGCGAGATCGTATGGCGCGGAGGAGGTGCGGGAGCCGACGATGAACCCGAACCCGGCGTCCTCCAGCCGGTTCAGGTTCGCTGCGGACAGCATGCCGGCGTCCGCGACGACCACGACCTCGGTCGCGGAGTGACGTTCGCGGAACTGGTCGAGGACGGGCAGCAGGGTGAGGGTCTCGCCCCTGTTGCCCGCGAACTCGTGGACTTCGAGGGGGAACCCGCCCTGGTCCACGAGGAGGCCGACGAGGATCTGCGGGTCGACGCGGCGCTCTTTGCTCATCCCGACCTTGCGGAGCTTGTCTTCACGCTCCGCCTCGAAGTAGAGGGTGGTGACGTCGTAGAGCACGACGGTGAGCGGGCCAGATCGGGTCGCATGCGCGTAGGCTGCGGCGGCGATCTTCGACCGCCAGTCCTGCTCAACGCTGCGGGCGAGGGTCCGCCACACGGTCGACAGCGACGGCGCACCCGGGACACCGAGCTCGTCCCACACCCGCAGCGTGTCCGCCTTGCTGGTCGGCTCGACGACGCGGGCCAGGACCAGCTTCTTGAATGTGTCGTTGCCGACCGCGTCGAACCCGAGACGGGCGTAGGCGTCCTCGAGGACATCCCACAACAACCTGGACCTCGACCCGGTCACCGTCGGCGCGGTCGTGGCCGGCGGCGTCGCGCCCAGCCCGTCCAGATCGAACGGGACATGCCCGGCCAGCTCCGCGATCCGCTCCCGCGCGATCGCGACCAGCACCGCGAGCTGCTCATCGTCGTGCGCGGAGCCGAGGTGCTCCACGATCGTCCGCACACCACGGGTCTTCGACGCGATCTGCACCGCCGTCGCACCCGACGCGGTGCGCACCTTCCGCACGAACCACCCCACCGAGCGAGTCTAGATCGACGCCGTTAGTGCCCCGCACGAGGCACCAACACCCCCGGAAAATCAAGCCTCAACAGTCCTCAACCCGCGAAATCACCCGACGGTGACACGATCCAGGTCGGAGGGCGGATCAGGTCAATGTTCCCTTGACGAGCTCGGCTTTGCGGTGCCCCTTCTGTCTCGGGCGACGTCGCACGCTCTGGACGGTCTCGATCGACCGGGCTGATCTGCATGTCGCTGAGCCGCTCACCGTGCCGGATCGACGAGAATTGCTGCCCGCATCGGACATCGCAGGTGGCGCGGTGACGCCCCGAGCCCTCGGGCCGCCTCGAGCGCGTCAAGGACCACCTCGGTGCCCATATACGACGCCACCCGTCGGCCCACGATCAAGCGCAGAATGCGTCGACGATGACGCACACGAACGTCCCGCCTGCCCACGTTGGCAGGAAGGGCAGATCGGTGACCAGAGCCGATTCGGCCGGTCGCGGTGAACTCCCGGCGCCCCGGGGCGGGTGCCCGTGTGGCGGTTGGGACCGGCTGGTCTTGACCCGCCCGACCGGGCGCACTGCGCCCCGGCTCGCTGAGAAACTCACAGATAACGGCTCGATCTCGAAGCCAATCTCTATAGATGCGCACATATGTGCAGAGTCGTTGCGCAACGACGCGTGTGCACGCAAAGCTGTTCCCAGCTCGACCTGTAGGAGGAATGAGGAATGATGAACGAAAACAGCGATTCGCTGGTCTTCGTGCTCCAGCACAAGAACGACCGCTTCGACCCGATGCCATTCAGCATCGCTCGGAGCTGGACAGAGGATCTGGGCGCCGACATCGCGCTGTACGTGATGTATGACGCGCTGGAACTGATCAAGAAGGACGCAGTCGAGGGCGCGCCCGATATTCGGGAAAGCTTGGACGCACTACTCGCTGCCGGCGTGTCCATCTATGCATGCGGGTTCTGCTCTCGTGCTTGCGAGCTGTCGACCGACGACTATTACCCCGGTATCCAGGTCGCCAACCGGCAGATTTTCCACGGCCTCATGTCTGACCGTCGTCCGCTCTACTGGTGACCGCGGTGAGTCCCACGCCGTTCGAGATCGCCGTGCCAGACGAGGTACTTGACGACCTCCACAAGCGGCTCGCCAACACTCGATTTCCCGCGTCGATAGAAGGTGCTGGATGGTCCTACGGCACCGATGTCGGGTATCTCCAGAGTCTGGTCGACTACTGGCGCACCGATTTCAATTGGCGTGAAGCCGAGCGGCGTCTGAACGAACTCCCGCAGTATCGCGCGCGGATCCAGGACGTCGACCTCCACTTTGTCCACGTCCCTGGAAAGGGACCGGCTCCGACGCCGCTCCTGTTCGTGCACGGTTGGCCAGGATCCTTCTCGGAGGTTTCCAAGATCATCGGCCCGTTGACCGATCCGGCGGCACACGGCGGCGATCCGGAAAACTCCTTCTCCGTGGTCGCGCCGAGCCTCCCAGGCTTTGGATTTTCGTCAGATATCGGACGTCCTGGTATGAATCCGGGCACCATGGCGGAGATACTCGCCGAGCTCATGACGGACGTTCTCGGTTATTCCGAATTCGTTGGGCAGGGCGGCGACTGGGGTTCTACCGTCCTCACCCGACTCGCGCACGCGCACCCCGACCTCGTGACCGGCCTGCACCTTAACTACAGCTCGGTACAGCCCAGCATGATCGATGCTGCCCCGCTCAGCGCAGCCGAGCAGCAGTACCTCAGTGCGAACCAGGAATGGAGCGCGCGCGAGGGTGCGTATAACAGTCTGCAGTCGACGAAGCCCCAGAGCCTCGCAGTCGCACTCAACGATTCGCCCGCGGGGCTCGCGGCGTGGCTGGTGGAGAAGTACCGCAGCTGGTCGGACTGCAACGGTGATGTTGAAAGCTCGTTCTCGTCGGACGAACTGTTGACGCAAGTGATGATCTATTGGGTGACCCAGTCCATTGGATCCTCATCCCGGCTGTACGCCGAACGAGCGCGGGAAGGGTGGACTTTTCCTCCGGGCGAGATCATCGACGTGCCCACTGCGTACGCTCGATTCCCCGCCGAAATTCGACGACCGCCGGCCGAGTGGTTGGAGCGGATGTTTCGGCTCGAGCGCTTCACAGATATGCCTCGCGGCGGACACTTCGCCGCGTTGGAGGTGCCCGACCTCTTGGTCGCCGACCTCCGTGAATTCCAGAACCAATTGAGAGGAAATGAACAATGAAGATCGCCCTCGTGACTCATGCACGGCATTTCGCAGGCCCCGCCGCCGTCGAGGCGCTTACGCGGGATGGCTATACCGTGGTTTGCCACGACGCGAGCTTCGCTGATGCAGCTGAACGACAGCGTTTCGAGTCGGAGAACCCGGGCACCATCGCGCTCGCCGAGCAGAAGCCCGAGCGTCTGGTCGACGCCACGCTGCAGCACGGGGAAGCGATCGACACGATCGTCTCGAACGATTACATTCCGCGCCCGATGAATCGGCTCCCGATCGAGGGAACGAGCGAGGCCGACATCCGACAGATGTTCGAGGCGCTCAGCATCTTCCCGATCCTGCTCCTGCAGTCGGCCATCGCGCCGCTACGGGCTGCAGGCGGCGCCTCCGTTATCTTCATCACGTCCTCAGTTGGCAAGAAGCCGCTCGCCTACAACCCTCTCTATGGGCCCGCGCGCGCCGCTACCGTCGCGCTTGTCGAATCGGCAGCGAAGACGCTGTCCCGTGACGGAATCTTGCTCTACGCGATCGGTCCGAACTTCTTCAACAACCCGACGTACTTCCCGACGTCGGATTGGGAGAACAACCCCGAGCTCCGGGAGCGTGTCGAGCGGGACGTGCCGCTCGGTCGCCTCGGCCGTCCGGACGAGATGGGTGCGCTGATCACCTTCCTCGCTTCGCGTCGTGCAGCGCCCATCGTGGGGCAGTTCTTCGCTTTCACCGGTGGCTATCTGCCCTAACCCGCGCCGGTACGGCAACAGGAAGAACTGTCTGACACGGTTCGTCCTCCCAACGCGCCGGCGACCGCGGCTCAGCGGCGCCGGCGCCGCAACAGGAAGAACTGTGGACGCGGTTCGTCCTCCCAGTGCGCACAGACGGCACTCACCCCGCTGTCTGTGTTGTGCTGCGCCCGAACCAGGCGCAGCGGTTCCAACCACAACCTGCAATTCATTTTGGATACAAAGGAGTACCAGTGAGCGACTACATCATGGCGATCGACCAGGGCACCACCTCCACACGGGCGATCATTTTCGACCGTGGCGGCAACATCATCTCCACGGGTCAGCTCGAACACGAGCAGATCTTTCCGCAACCGGGATGGGTTGAGCACGACCCGAAAGAGATCTGGCTCCACACCCGCGAAGTAATCGGTCAGGCCCTCGCCAAGGCTGACATCACGCGACACAACATCCGGGCGCTCGGCATCACCAATCAGCGCGAAACGACGCTCGTCTGGGACAAGAACACCGGCGAGCCGGTCTACAACGCGATCGTGTGGCAGGACACCCGTACTCAGCCGATCGTCGACAGGCTGGCCGACGGCGACTACGAGCGGTACCGAGCAAAGACGGGGCTTCCGCTCGCGCCATATTTTCCCGGTACGAAAATCGTCTGGATCCTCGACAACGTCGAGGGAGCTCGCGCACGAGCCGAAGCCGGCGACCTCATTTTCGGTACGATCGATACCTGGGTCCTCTGGAACCTTACGGGCGGCGTGGATGGCGGAGTGCACGCAACCGACGTCACGAATGCATCCCTGACGCTGTTCATGGATCTGGAGACCCTCGAATGGGATGACGAGATCCTGGCCGATTTCGGGGTCCCCCGTTCAATGCTTCCTGAGATTCGCTCGTCGAGCGAGATCTACGGAGTGGCCAGTGAGCAGAGTCTTCTGCGAGAGGTCCCCATCGCTGGCATCCTCGGCGACCAGCAGGCCGCGACGTTCGGTCAGGCCGCGTTCGATCCGGGCGAGGCGAAGAACACCTACGGAACGGGCAATTTTCTCCTTTTCAATACCGGTGACAAGCTCGTCCAGTCGACTAACGGCTTGATCTCCACCCTCGCCTACAAGCTCGGCGACCAGCCGGCGCAGTATGCACTCGAAGGCCAGATTGCAGTCACAGGCTCGCTTGTTCAGTGGCTGCGTGACAATCTCGGAATCATCGCCACCGCGGCCGAGATCGAAGCGCTTGCTCGCAGCGTCGAGGATAACGGAGGCGCATATTTCGTGCCGGCCTTCTCCGGGCTGCTCGCCCCGTATTGGCGGTCGGAGGCGCGAGGTGCGCTCGTCGGCATGACGCGCTACGTGAACAAGGCGCACATCGCGCGCGCAGTCCTGGAATCGATCGCGTTCCAGAGCGCCGAGGTCTTCGACGCAGTGAACGCCGATTCCGGCGTGGCCCTCACGGAGCTGAAGGTCGATGGCGGCGCTATCACGAATGACCTTCTCGGGCAGATCCAAGCCAACGTTCTCGGCGTGCCAGTCGTACGCCCCGTTGTGGCTGAGACAACCGCACTGGGCGCGGCGTACGTCGCCGGTCTGGCCGTGGGCTACTGGAGCGACCTCGACGAGCTTCGAGCGAACTGGCAGGAAGATCGTCGCTGGGTGCCAGAGATCACGCAGGACGAGCGTGACCGCACATACCGGCTGTGGAAGAAGGCCGTCACGAAGACCTTCGACTGGGCAGACGAGGACGTGGCCTAGACATGAGTATCGACCTCCTTGGCATCTTCGGAGCCGCCGCGGGCGGCTTCCTTGGCGCGACATTCGGAGCGCTGATCGCATTTGTGTTCACCGGATTTGCGGTTATCGGGGGCGTTGTCGCGCTCATCGGATCTGGTGATGCTGCTTTCCTGAACAACATCGCCTTCGGCTCGTTCTTCGGCCCCCACATATCGTTCGCCGCAGGGGTGGGTGCCGCCGCGTATGCGTATCGACGTGGGTTCCTCGCCACTGGACGTGACATCGTTACACCGCTGATCAGCCTCGCCAAGCCGAGCGTCCTGCTCGTCGGCGCGGCCTTCGGAATCTTCGGCTACGTCGTGCAGCAACTGATTGGGTTGATTCCCGGCTTCGGAGCAAACACCGACACTGTAGCCCTGACGGTGGTCGTCTCTGCACTGGTGGCGAGGCTGGCTTTCGGACGCAGCGGAATCATCGGCAAGCACGTCGACGGCACAACTGGATGGAAGCGATTCACCCCGAATGCCCAACACGTATGGTTGGCGTATCAGCAGTCACCCTTCATGGCACTGCTGCTCGGACTGTTCGTGGGTGGACTGTCTGCCTGGTCCTCGGTCACGTTGCTCGCCGCTTATCCCGAGGCGGGGGGCGTTATTCTCCTGGGATTCGGCATTTCCGGGGTGTCCCTTCTGTTCCTGACATTTGGCATCGGCGTCCCGGCCACCCATCACATCACCCTTGTGAGCGCGGTCGCCGTCGGCGCGTTCGCAGGAAAGGTGGGTGGAGGAGACGTCGTCGTCGTCCTAATCGGCGCCGTTGCCGGAGCACTAACGGGGCTGGTCGGAGAGCTGTTCTCTCGGTTCTGGCTCATCCGCGGAGATACCCACATCGACCCTCCAGCCAGCGCCATCTGGCCGATGACACTGGTAGTACTCTTGAGCGCATCGTTGCTCGCCTAAAGGCTGCCAGGATTCCAACCGACTCCACGACGTTCGGAGGTTCCACAGCCTCTGTCGGAGAGCGAGAAGGGGGAGCGTCGCCAGAGATTTCGGTGCGATGCTTCCCCTTCGTTCTTCTTGCACGAGGTCGCTGCGGGCCTTCAGGACGCCAGCGCCGATGGCGGCGGTGCCCGATCCACCCGGATACGGGCGGTTTGCTGTTTGCGGCCGAGCTCGGGTCGAGCGCGGCCCTCGTCGTTGAGGTGCGTCGGCCGGGGTGTCAGCGGACGCGGGTGACGTGGGTGCGCCGCCGGGCGGCCGACGACAGCGCGGCGCCGATGAGCAGGAGCGCTGCGGCGCCGATCGCGAGCGGCGCGGTGGCGCCGGGCCCGCGTCGGGAAGCCGGGTGATGGTCTCCGTGGCCGGGGCGACCGGGGCGACCGGCTCTGCCGGGCAGTCGTAGGCGACCCGCGCCGCCGCGTCGTCGTAGAGCGACGTGTCGACCGCGACCCGGAAGGCGATCGCGCCGGGCACGATCGCGGCGATCGCCGCGTCGACCCCGGCCGGCGGCGCGGGCACGGCTTGCGCAGTCTGCAGTGCGGCCTCGGCGTCGTCGAGGAAGGCGATCACGACGTCCGACCTGGATCGTGTCAGATTAGTGCCCCACGCCCGGCCGGAGTGCGGCGATGATGTCGGCGGCTTCCCCCGTTGGCGGGGTGGTCGCGGTGAGTTCGTGTCCGTCGATGGTGATCGTGACGTCACGCAGCGGGCGCAGCGCGCGGACGATACGGCGGACCGTCACGCCGGTGGTCTTGTAGAGGTGCCGGCTGATCGCGAGAGCGCAGAACACGACGGTGAGGTGCGCGTGGATCGAGTCCGCGGTCGACGCGAACATCGGTCTCGCCCGCAGGTCGGTCTTCGCCATCCGGAACGTCGCCTCGACCTGGAACAGGTCATGGTAGGCCGCCACGATCTCTGCAGCGGAAGCCGTCGCGGTGCTGAGGTTGGTGACGTACCCCTTGAGGCCGATGTATTCGCGGGCCTTCTCGACTCTTGCCCAGTTCACGCCGGGCTTGGTGCCGAGGGTGACGAACCGGTCCTTCTTCGCCGGGCGGGTGCCGGCAGCGATCTGCTCGGCGCGTTCGATCTGCTTGTTCAACGTGATGTTGTCGCGGATCTTCCGCTTGTGGGAGTACTGCCACACCACTCGCCGCTCCCGCGCGTTCACACCCGCACCCATGGTTCGGGTGGTCTCGACCGTCTCCCCATCGGTGACGATGTTCCCGACGGTCGCGTAGTGCTCGGCGAGATCGTATGGCGCGGAGGAGGTGCGGGAGCCGACGATGAACCCGAACCCGGCGTCCTCCAGCCGGTTCAGGTTCGCTGCGGACAGCATGCCGGCGTCCGCGACGACCACGACCTCGGTCGCGGAGTGACGTTCGCGGAACTGGTCGAGGACGGGCAGCAGGGTGAGGGTCTCGCCCCTGTTGCCCGCGAACTCGTGGACTTCGAGGGGGAACCCGCCCTGGTCCACGAGGAGGCCGACGAGGATCTGCGGGTCGACGCGGCGCTCTTTGCTCATCCCGACCTTGCGGAGCTTGTCTTCACGCTCCGCCTCGAAGTAGAGGGTGGTGACGTCGTAGAGCACGACGGTGAGCGGGCCAGATCGGGTCGCATGCGCGTAGGCTGCGGCGGCGATCTTCGACCGCCAGTCCTGCTCAACGCTGCGGGCGAGGGTCCGCCACACGGTCGACAGCGACGGCGCACCCGGGACACCGAGCTCGTCCCACACCCGCAGCGTGTCCGCCTTGCTGGTCGGCTCGACGACGCGGGCCAGGACCAGCTTCTTGAATGTGTCGTTGCCGACCGCGTCGAACCCGAGACGGGCGTAGGCGTCCTCGAGGACATCCCACAACAACCTGGACCTCGACCCGGTCACCGTCGGCGCGGTCGTGGCCGGCGGCGTCGCGCCCAGCCCGTCCAGATCGAACGGGACATGCCCGGCCAGCTCCGCGATCCGCTCCCGCGCGATCGCGACCAGCACCGCGAGCTGCTCATCGTCGTGCGCGGAGCCGAGGTGCTCCACGATCGTCCGCACACCACGGGTCTTCGACGCGATCTGCACCGCCGTCGCACCCGACGCGGTGCGCACCTTCCGCACGAACCACCCCACCGAGCGAGTCTAGATCGACGCCGTTAGTGCCCCGCACGAGGCACCAACACCCCCGGAAAATCAAGCCTCAACAGTCCTCAACCCGCGAAATCACCCGACGGTGACACGATCCAGGTCCGATGCGTGCTCGGCCGGATCCTCGAGGAGCGGAAAGCCGTTGGTGAGGTCGTCCAGGTGGCCGGCGAGCACCGGGCCACATTCGGGCAGCTGCTCGAGTGCCGTGAGCTCGAGCTCGTCGTAGAGCGCGAGCACGTCGGCGTCCACGGCGTCGGCGTACCCGTCGGCGATCGCGCCATACCCGAGGAGCGCAGCCTGCACCCCATCGCGGATGCCGGCGACCTCCGTGGCGGTGGTCGCGGTCGCTGCTGTCGCCACACCCTCGGCGAGCGTCGCCGCGACCGTGGCCGTGCCGCATCGGGCTCGGTCAGGGCATCCCGACCGAGCACGAAGCGGTAGCAGGGCTCGGTCGCGGTCGTCACGGTCCCCACCTGCGCAGCTCGCGCCGGCGGGGTCGGCCAACACCAGGAAGTGCGAGCCCGCATGGCCCGTCACGTGTTCGACGCCCGATGGGCGCGGCAGGGCTGAGATGGGATAGAAAATTGGCGTCGAGCTGAGGTTCGCCTGGTTCTGCGCGCTGAACAGCAGCAGGTACCGGCCGTGGAGCGGTCCGTACGTCTTTACGGCCGCGCACAGGGCGTCTCACTGGCGTGTCGTCGTGGATCGGACTGCGCTCGCCTCCAGGAGGCTCGAGCCCTTGCCCGGTGGAGTCCGCTCGACCGCGTTCACGGTGGTGCCCCGCCCTGCAGGGAGGGGCAGACCTTCGACGTCGATGCGCACGGTCCTCACTCGGGGCGAGTGGCAGAATGGCCGTCAGCATGACCGATCACTGGCAACCCGCGCGGCAGATCGATTCCTGGTCTGAAGCGGGGCGCCAGGACCGTGCCATCGGCGAGACGCCGACTCGAGCGTCACCGAGGTGCGCGAATCAGGGACTGCCGCGCTGGGCGCCTTGACGACGGAGCGAGGGCGCTCGGGGTCGGGCTTGCGGAGGGCGCCAATGACAGCGTCGGCGCTCTGAACACTCGAGCCCGGACTCAGTACCGATTCGGCCAGAGGCGAACGTGAAGCGATTGTTCGAGCCGGACGATTGTGTCGACGTTCGGGTAGGCCTTACCGCCCAGGATCTTGAGCAGAGCTGGATGCGTGAGCCCGGCGTCCTGCGCAACGCTTCGCAGCGGCCGTCCGTCGATCGCTTTCTTGAGTTCGACGGCGAGTGCGGGAGCACTTCATTCAACGCTTCGGAAAGCGTGACCTCGCCGTTGTCGACAATTCGGCTCATCGCCCTCCCTTTCCAGTCGCGCCAAGCCTAGTGCGCCGCGCAGACGGCCCGTGCGGGCGCGCGTCGAGGTCAGAGGTCAGTTGATTCGATGTTTCGTGCGGGTGGGTCCACGATGGAGGGCTCAGGATCGCGAACGAGGACGCTGCGGCGAAGCAGCAGCACCTCCGGGCGCTACTCACCGGCTTCCGCATCAGCATGGAGAGAACGCAGAAGCTAAGCGAGTGCTTCGGAGAAGTCGCAAGTGAAACTGATCCGGGCCACTCGCGGCAAGGAGTGGGGCCTTCGGTTTTGAGTGAGTATTCGGAGGGTTGAGCACCGCTGATTATTGAGGTTGAGCACCGGGTGATATTGCGGTTGAGCACCACTGAGTATTGTCGGTGAGCGCCACCGGGGTCTGGTGGCGCTCACCGACGATTGTTTAGGCCGTCGTGGCGGTGTGTTCGCGCATGTTCACCTCGCCGGTCTCGATCCAGATGGTGTTGTGGACGATGCGGTCCATGATCGCGTCGGCGTGGACTCCGGAGCCGAGACGCTGGTGCCAGTCCTTCTTCGCGTATTGGGTGCAGAACACTGTGGAGGCGGCGTCGTAGCGGCGTTCGAGGAGTTCGAGGAGCATGCTTCGGATGTCATCGCCGGGTGGGTCGAGGAGCCACTCGTCGATCACGAGGAGTGTGAACGATGAGTACTTGCGCAGCCATTTCTCCTTCCCTCCGGGCTTGTCGCGTGCCGCAGCCCAGGATTCTTCGAGGTCGGGCATGCGGACGTAGTGCGCCCGGTAGCGGTGCTGGCAGGCCTGCTTTGCCAGCGCGGATCCGAGGTAGGACTTCCCCGACCCGGTGAAGCCTTGGAATACGACGTTCTGTTGCCGGGTGATGAACTGGCAGGTGCCGAGCTGTGCGATCAGACCGCGGTCCAGACCGCGCTGTTCGAGCAGGTCCAGGCGGCGCAGGTCCGCGTTCGGGTAGCGCAGCCCTGCCCGACGGATCAGCCCCTCGACCTTGGAGTGCGTGAACGCGGCGTGAGCGTCGTCGACGGCGAGCTTCACACGCTCCTCGAACACCATCCCGAGCGTCAGAGTGTCGTCCTGAACGTCGAGCGCGTCGACCAGAGATCCGACCCCCATCTCGCGGAGTTTGCGTTTGGTCTCGGAGTCGAGGACGCTCATCGAGCACCTCCCGCGTAGTAGTCCGCGCCGCGGACATACCCCACCGGCTCGATTGTCGTCCCCGGCGTCGACCAAGCGTCACGGCTGCCGAGCTGGTCCTGATTCGTCTCGAGGATGGGTCGCAGATGCGCGTAACGCGGCGAACGCACTCGTGATGAGAGCACGATCTCGGCGGCGGCCTCGACCCGGGTGGCGGAGTAGCGGCGCGTCAACCTCAGCACCGCCAGTGCGGCGTCCAGGCCCTGCTCATCGACCGCGACGGACTCGAAGATCCGGTTCACGACCGTCGTCGTGTTCACCCCGATCCGGCCCGCCCACTCCCTGACACGCTCGGCGTCCCATTGTCGGTAGCGGGCTCCGCCTGGCAGGTCGCTGTCGTGCGTGCGATACTCGTTCACCATCCCCGCGGGCGCGAGCAGGTGACTGGTCAGTCGCTCGTCACCGGCGAATACCTCGACGGTGCTGTCGGTGATGCGCAGGTCGACGGCCCGGCCGATGTGGTCGTAGGGGACGGAGTAGAAGTTCCGCTCGAACACCACGTGTCCGTTGCGCTGAACACGACGTCGATAGATCCATCGGGAGATCTCGAACGGGACGGCGGGCAATGGCCGCAGCAGCGGTTTCTCCTCCGCTTCGAACACGCCCAGCCGCGACCCCTGCCGCTTCTGGAACGGTTCCGCGTTGTAAGCGGCGACGCGTTCATAGATCGCAGCCCGCAACTGCGGCAGGCTCGCGAAGGACCGCTCGCGCAGAGAGGCGATCACCCAGGTGGCGATGTTGCCGACCGTGTTCTCGACGCTCGCCTTGTCCTTCGGCTTGCGCACCCGCCCTGGCAGCACCGCCGCGGAGTAGTGCGCGGCGAGCTCCCGATACGCGTCGTTGAGCACCACCTCACCCTCCGCGGGGTGCTTGAGTACCCCGGTCTTGAGATTGTCGGGAACGATCCGCGGGACACTGCCTGCGAACCAGTCGAACATCGACACGTGAGCGCGCAACCAGGTGTCCTGCTTCATATCCAGAGTCGGTTCGACGAACGCGAACCTCGAGAACGGCAGACACCCGACGAACAAGAACACTCGCGTCGCCTGGCCGGTGACGGGGTCGATCAACTGCATCGTCTTGCCCGACCAGTCCACCTCCACCGACTGGCCTGCCTTGTGACCGACGCGAGACGCCGCCCCGGAGATCAGGACGTGCCGCCCGTAGGTCTTGCAGAACCGGTCGTAACCCATCGCCGGTGACCGCTCCGCCCGGCACGCATCGAGATACTCACCGTGCAGCAGCTTGAGTGTCACCCCGACCTTCGCCAGCTCCTTGTGCACCCGATCCCAGTCCGGCTGCGCATGGACACTCTCATGCTCACCGCGCCCGGGGAAAAGACGCGAATACACCTCCGCGTCGTCGAGATCGGCGACAGCGGCATAGTCGATACCTGCCCGGTCTGCGGCGTCAAAGACCGCGATAACCGAGTGCCGCGACATGCCCTGCGCCTCGATCTGCCGCGCCGAGAACCCGTCCGCGCGAAGCCTGAGCACCAGCTTCGCCTTGATCTTGCGTACCATCCGAACTACTCCTTCTGCCGCGTGATTGGCCACACGGCAGAAGGAGCTTAGGCAAGTGGTGCTGAAGCCGAATATTCGATGGCGCTCAAAGACGAGATCACGTCAACGATCATGCGGTGCTCACCCGCAATACCGGTGGCGCTCAGAAACGCTAATACTCATTGAGCGGGTGACGTCGGTGGAGGACGGTGTGCGCGAGGTGTGGCCGCTCGTGGAAGAGGACTACGCGAGAGTCTGGGCATCGTCCGGCCCGCACGGCGATGGTTCATGAGACGCCCCCGACTGTCGAATCCGCGATGGACGGTCTGTCCGGGTCGCGTTGGGACATCGCTCACGTGCCAGAGGAGCCGGGCTGTACGCCACCCTCGCGGTTTGGCCCGCTGGCATCGACCCCGTCGAGACAGATCAGTCCGTGGGCGGGACCAGCGCCAGTCGGGGTTTGGGCTCTTCGATTCCCGCGAGCTTCCGGACGTGCGCTGGCGACCACTGCAAGGAGTTGGCGATCTCCGCGACGGTAATGCCCACCGACTCCACTAGGAGCACCGCGTTCCTGAGTAGGTCGGGGACTTCGCCCGGGTACCGGGCGATGGATTCCGCTCGCATTACTCCGTCGCGCGTCAGGGTGGCCAGCGTCAGATAAGCCCGTCGCGCGGTCGCCTCCGAGATCAACTCAAGCTCCTTAGATCGAAATACCAACGACTTCACCGACACCCCCCAACGCTGGCCGACCTCCTGCAGCCGCGACAGGTTGAACCGGCGCGGGAGCTCGCGAGCAAGCTCGTCACGTGGGGTGAGAAACTCCGCCGCGAACGCATCGGCCTCCCGCTCCATATGGGCGTCACGCGTCTGATGCCACCGGTGAAGCACGATGTGACCAAGCTCATGGGCAGCCGAGAACCGATGCCGCATCACATCGTCCGCCTTATCCGGCGTGAGCACGATCATCGGCCGCGGCGTTGCCGACGTCGAGAACGCGTCGATGTGCCGCTTCTGGTCCTCGCCCTCCTCTCCTAGAGAGAACAGCACGACGAGGATGCCACGACGCTCGATCTCCGCCACCAAGTGCTGGATCGGCTTGACCCCAAGGTTCCAGTGCTCCCGCAGCGAACGCGCGGCCGACAGCGGATCGATCGGCACCGTCGATTCCGACTCATCCGTGAACGACCACGCTGGGAGATCCAGTTGCGGGAACTCAACGTGCTCCTCGAGGTAGGCGCTCAACTCCCATACCTGCTCGGCGTATGCAACGGCCTGCTGCTGCTGCAACACACTTGTCGCGCGCAAGCGTCGAAAAGACGCCTGGGCTATTTCAAGGGGCACCCGGGGGCGCCCGTAGGCGAAGAACCCCGCTGGCACTGCCAGTGCCTTAGCTAGCTGCATCACGGTGTCCGCGCGCGGGCGCACCTCGCCGCGCTCGTACTGGCCGATCGCGGTGGCGGTTACCCCCACCCTCTCCTGCAACTGTGCCTTGGTGACTTTCGCAAGTTGACGAGCCTGCACCAGGCGCGCCGGATCGAATGCCCGAGCGACGTGCTGCAGGATCTCCTCCGAGACGGGCGTCGTGTCTACGCGACGCACCGCCTATCCCTCCGCAGGCTGGGCCGGCTTGCGCAGACGCGCCGGGGTCTGCGGCCGCTCGCCCGCACCGAACGCGTCAGGATCGAGAGGGACGGGCTTCGGCTTCCTCAACGGTGTCGTCGTGGGGTCGTCGATCGTGAGCCGGCGAGGATCGGTGAATCGCAGGTAGTTCTTTTCACCAAACACTGCCGGCGCCCAGAACATCGAGCCCAATCCCGACGGCGCGCTGCTGTAGTACACGGTGATCAGCGAGTTCTTCGCGGCGGCGGACTTAAGGAAGTCGAGCTCGCTCTCGTCGACGTTGTGGTCGACCTGTCCTTCCTCGTCCTCCTTGAACATGTCGAAGACGTTGTCGTACTTCACCATCGAGGTCGCGCTCAGCAGCCCCTGACGGTACGGCGAGACGCGCTTCAGCCGCACCTGGTCGATGCGCCGAGGCATCTTGGTGCCAACCCGCAGCGGCAGAATCACTTTTCCGTTGATCAAGAGCACATCCCGCTTGGCGTTCTCCGGCCGCACGAAGGAAAACGACTCCAATCCCTCGAGGGTGGCGCGGATCTGGTCGTAGTCGGCACGTGACATCGCCATGCCGTACACGTAAAGCTCGGTCCCTTCGGGGTCGAAGCCGTCGTGCGCGTTGGAGCCCTGCCGCTGCGCGCGCATCAGCGCCTGCGGCAGCTCGCGCCTCAGATATGCGGCGTCCGCGGGAGTGAACTCGTTCTCGATCCAACTACGGGGATCTTCGGTCTCTGCCACGGGGTGCTCCATTCGACACCACGAGCATAGCGGCAAACTTCTGATTCGTGCACGATCCGATCAGATTGGCGTGTCCGGAGCACTTATTAGTGGCAGAAAAGCGGACGAGTCCCCATCCGGTAGCTGATGATCCGGCCCCTGCACGTCGCGGTGTCGAGGGCGCGGAGCGTCGCAAAGCGATGCCCGACCGGGCACCCTTGACACCACAGCAGAGGGGCCCACAATCGGCCGGTTGTTGGGTGGAAGTAGAGAACTGCGCGAAACTACCCCCGCATGTCGGGGAACCAGCCCGCGGGCGGATCCGTGTAGGGCAACGGCTCGCCCGGCTCGCACGTGTCCTTCGACCGCGCGAAAGGGCCGTCAGGACTGAGGAGGATCGCCATGTGGTGGTCAGCGTGCTCGGCCCACCAGGTGCTCGATCCGGTCGCAGGGTCCTGGCGCAAGTGCTCCCACGCGCGCCACAGACCCTCGAGGCGGGCCACCGCTTCGGGGGGACTTCCACCACTCCGCCGCCCACCGATAGCGGGCGTTACCGCCGCCGACAGGCCGGGTGTACATGTGCCGCAGGTACTCGCGCACAAACTCGTCGACGGAGCCGTACACGAGGTCGGGAGCCTCGTCGACGTCGTCCGGGTCGTCATCCTCCCGGAAATCGTCAAGCACGTCACTCACGCGCCCGGCTCCGTCCGCGGCGCCTCGTTGATCCACTCATCAGAGACATCCGGGGCCGGCGCGGGTGCCGGGATCGGCGGTAAAGGTGCCCCGGTGCTGTGAGACGGATCGTGCGCAGCGATCGAGGCGCGCAGCGCGGCCGCGTGCGGGCCGTTCATCCACGGAACCGTCTCCACGAGCGTCGCCGGCGCTCCCGAGGCGAACACGACCGCGCGTCCGCGGGGCAACGCGCCGAGGTCGGCAATGTCCAGGGTGCGCTCACGCTGGATGCCGTGCGAGGTCGAGCGGGAGCCGCGGCCGACGCTCGTCGACGTCGTGCGGCGGTCGTAGTCACCGATCATCTGTGACAGCTCGTTCAGGAACTCCGGTTCCTTCACGCCGCCGCCGTAGACGGCGACGTTCGAGGCGCTCCACAGCTTCCGCATCTCGTCGCGGCCCCACACCTGCACGCCCTGGGACCAGGACTGCAGGATGGTCATGAGCACGATGCCGCGGGAGCCGTAGTGGCTGTAGAGGTCGGGGAGGTCGTGCCACCGGCACACGTTCGCGGCCTCGTCGAGGACGCCGAGCATGGGCGTCTGGAGACGCCCGCCCGGCTGCGTGGTCGCGTACTCTTCCGCGGCCTCCACCGTCGCCGCGGTGAGCGCGGTCACCAGCGGGCCGGCGGTGCCGCGGCCCTCCTTGGACAGGCTGTAGAGCGTGTCCGTGCTGCGCACGAAGGCGTGCGGGTCGAACTGGGGGCGCGGATCGTATGCGTCGCCCTGAGGGGTGACCCACTGCGCGATCGCGCGGACCTTCAAGCACGACGCCATTTGCGCGGCCGTGCCGTACACGCTGTCACGACGACGGGACTCACCGTTGACCTGCCCCGACACGGCGTCGGCCATTTGGTCGTACCCGTGCCGGCGAAGGATGCGCACCGGCTCGTCATCGCCCGGTGTCGTCGTCCAGGTGAACGCCGTGGTGATCGGCAGGTTCTCGAGCGCGGCTGCCAGCAAGAAGCCGGCGAGAAGATCCTGCCCGGCATTGTCGAAGTAGGCATCCCCACGGCTGTCGCCGGCGCGAGAGCCGGACGCGAAATGCGCGGCCAGCTTCGCGGCCTTCACGTCGTCCGTGACATAGCTCAACGGATTCCACCACCAGGTGGGCGACTCCAGAGCGATGCTCTGAGGATCGAACGCCCACACGCGGCCCTTCGACGCGCGCAGCTCGCGCGTCGCGTCGAGCACGTCGCGCTTGTTCGACGTAGTGAGCACCGCGCCCGGCGCATCCGCGATCGCCGGGATGACGTAGGCCGTGGACTTGCCGACCCGAGGGCCGGCGATCAGCGTCAGCATGTCCTCCGGGGAAGCGTGGATGCGCTGGCGGCCCGCCACGGTGATCCCGACGAGCACACCGACCCAGTTCTGCACGCCAAGCCGCTGCGCGGTCTGGCGGGCGCCTGTGGCCGACAGTGAGCGCAACTGCTTGCCCTTGCCCATGTGCATCGCGGCAGAGTCGACGACGCTGCGACGCCGGCGAGCTCGCGCGATCGAGACGCCCACCAGCACGGCCAAGACCGTGATGACGACGAGGATCCCCACGAGGATCCAGGTGGCGGATGCCGGCCAGGTGACCGTGCCGCGGATGACGCCGAAGAACACCTCGAACGGGTCAGACGTGCTGCCCTCGTTCACCCCGTCGAGCTGCGAGCCGAGCGCGACGGCCCCCCACACGCTGCCGAGGATCACGAACGCGGAGACGACCGCGATCAGCAGGGCGATCGTCGACCCGTCGATGCCCTGCCCACGCTTGTTCGTGGCACTCACGCTGCGCCCTCGTCGGGTTCGACGGCGGCCGCGCCGTCGAACCCGACGGCGAACTCGTGCGCGGCATGCTCCGCATCGTCGAGGCCGATCATCGGGTTCGACTCGTCCGGGTCGGGGAACGCCGTGGTGGCATGCCAGAGCTTGTTGGTGTCGTTGATCGCGCGCTCGGCCTCGACCAGCTCGACCTTGATCGGGATGCCCGGGTGGCCGCCGACCTTGATGAGGAACTTCCCGCGGCCCGGTGGTTCGGAGCCCGGTCCCGAGTCCCAGGTGCCGGGGTCCTGCCAGGACGTGAGAAGTTCCTGCTCGGCGCGAGAGAGCGGCACAGCGCTGGTCAGCATGTGCATCTCCGCGCCGGGGAGCCCGCCGCACACAACCATGCCGGCGCGTTCGACGAAGCCGCGCGCCTTCATCCGGTCCTCGTCGCTGGGCAGAGCCAGCAGGTCGCTCATCGTGTGCGAAATCATCGCCAGGCCCACGCCCCGCTGACGGTTCAGGCGAGTCAGGGCATCCACCCGATCGACCATGCCGCGCCCGGCACGCAATGCCCGCCACAGCTCGTCGAGGATGACGAAGTAGTGCCGGCGGGGCTCCAAGCCGGCATCGGCCAGCGCATTCGCGACGTTCACCGTGCCGAACCCGGCCGACCAGCAGGCCAGCAGGATCGCGGCCTGCATGTCGGTGTCGGAATCGTCGATCGAGGACACGTCGTACACGACCGGGCGGTCGCGCATCATCGGCACATCGGTGGCGTGCGCGAACGTCTCACCGAGGCGGCCGCCAGACGTAAGGCTGATCAGAGACGCCTCCAGATTCTCCGTGATCGCCTTGTAGCGGGTGTCGTCGCCGCGGTCGAGGGCGACGTCGCGGACCTCCTGAGGGGCCTCCTGGATCACGCGCAGCAGATCCCCGAGCACCGGGACGCCCGTGTGGTGCTCGTCGAGCACCCGCAGGGCACGGTCGATGATCGACTCTTCCCGGTCGGTTGGTGGTTCCTTCCGGAGGATCGTCAGCAGCGCCGACACCATCGTGTGGCGCCGGCCGTGGGCGTCCGCGAGGACCTGGGCGCGCTCCTTCTCCTTCCCGGCCTGGCGCAGCCGCTCCGCGGCTTCAAACGCCTCGCCGGGGTCGAGGATGTTCAGGTGCCCGCGGCCGCGGCCGAGGGTGATGACCTGGCCGCCGAGCGCGCGGATCATATCCACGTAGTCGGGTTTCAGATCACCCAGTACCAGCGGGAGCGTGCCCAGTCCGGCCAGACCCGCCGCGGTACGGCGGGTATAGGTCGACTTGCCCAAGCCGGGCAGACCGAGGATGAACACCGAAGGGTTGGAGATGAGGTCGGCGTCCTGGAACCAGCTGATCGGGTCGGCGCACACCGTGGCGCCAGTGAACAGCTGGAGGCCCATCGGCACGCCGATCATGGGCGTGCCGGTGCCGACCGAGAACGGATGCAGCCCGCAGACCTGCACGGTGGTGCCACGCCACTCGTCGACGGGCTGGACCACGCTGGCCTCACCGCGGGCGCGGCCGAGCCACCCGCGGGGGCCTGGCCGGCGAATCTCCGGCTTCTTCTCCTTCTCCGGGCGCGCGGCCTTCTCGGTGGGCAGTTCGCGCGGCTTGCGCTTCTGTGACCGGCGGCGCCGGCTCTCGTCGATCGCGGGCATTACAGCTGCTCCCTCACTTCGCCGGGCACCCGAAGATGCTTGGGCAGAACCAGGCCCAGCGGGAGCGCCGCAGCGAACGCGGAATCCTGTGAGCCATGCACGAGGCGCAGCCGCAGCCGCGCCGTTGCGGACAGGTTGTCGATCGCCGCTTTCGCGTCGGCCTCCTGAGAGGCATCGAGCACCGTTGCGGTGATGAGCATGCCGAACTGCACCAAGCCGGCGCCGCCGGCTTCCTCCGCCGCGGTGGCCATAGCGGCCCGGGCCGCGGTCATGTTACGGGCGGTCGGCTTGTTCGACGTCGTGAGGTTGAAGCTCGCCGCGCGCACGTCAGACTCGACGATCGCGGCCGCCTTCGCCGCGTCGATCGGACGGTACAGCAGCGTGATCCGCTTGCGGGCGACGTCGCGGTGCGGTGCCAGCAGCCGCGATAGGACGCTGGAGGGCACGTTTCCGCGAGGCGCGCCGCTCATCATCCACGTCACCGACAGAGCCGAGTCGTGCCGGTAGCTGTCCCACCCGGCCTGATGCGCGGTCGGACCCACTTCCGGCCAGTACAGCTCCGGCGGCTCGCCGGCGGCGTTCGCCTCGTCGATCAGCCGCGCGGCCGCCGGGTCGTAGGCGATGCGGATGACCTCGCACAGCTTTTGTGCGCTCAGCGGGCGGGACGTACCCGCACCGGTCGCGGTGAGCCCCTGCGTGAGGCCGGGGAGCCGAGACGCCAGCTCGCGGCCCATCTCCTCCGGGGTGCGCTTGCGCCCCCCGGAGCGGGCGGCGGCGTGGAAGGTGATCGCGACGTATGCCTTGATCGTCGCGGAACCCGCCGGGTAGCGGTCCACCAGGTCGCCCAGGAGGCGCTTTGCGAACTCAGGAGCGTTGTCGTCGATTCGGCTCGTGACCTCGCGGCGCAGCCGCGTGCCGGTGTCGGGAGCTGTCTCGATCGTGACGGAGACGGCCTCGATGCCGGGCTCATCGCCCAGGCTGGCCAGCCACATCCCCCACTCGGCCACCCAGGCGTCGATCTGCTCCCGGTCGACGAGTGCCGCGCCGTCCGGCTCCGTGCCGATGACGACCGTGTAGTGCGACGTCGCCGGCACCTGCACCAGCGCGAACGGGCGATTGTAGGAGTCCCGCCACTCGGTGAGGCGGGAGCCGGCCGCCAGTCCCGGCAGCTGCACCGTTCCCCATTCCGCCCGGCCCAGCGGGCCGGAGCGGTAGATGTGGGTGCCCTTCGCTTTGGTGAACATCCATCCCGCCCTTGTTGTGGCCCGCATCAGCAGGCTTTGTCCGTGCTTGTCTTTGGCCGCCACCGTTAGCAGGAACAAGCCGAAGATGACGCCCGTGATGACGCCGTTGACGATGTTCGAGAACATCGTGACCAGCACCGCGAATCCGGCGCCGACGAAGAGGATCGCAGTGCCGAGCGCGCTCAGGCCCAGCAGGCCGGCAGTCTTGGGTTTCGTCCAGTTGCCGTAGCTGCGCGGCGCGTTGTCGTTCGTCTCGGTTGTCGTGATCGTCATGAGAACCCTCCCCGCCTACTGCGACCCGCTCGGGCCGCCAGCTGAGTCATCGGTCGCGGACTGCACGGCTCCCTTGACCGTGTTGGCCGCTCCCTTGGCCACGTCCGCGGCGAGCTTCGCGCCGAGAGCGACCGGAGCCGCAGGGCCCGCCGCGGCCGCACCACCCGCGGCAGCTGCACCACCACCGGCGGCCGCGCCGCCAGCGGCAGCACCGCCACCCGCAGCAGCGCCTCCGGCGCCCGCGCCCGCCCCGGCAGGTGCCGCACGGCTCGCTGTCGCGGCAGCACCGCCGCCGGCAGAGCCGGCGCCGCTGGGAGCCGAGGACGCACCGCCGCCACCGCCGCCACCCGCGTAGGAAGCTCCGCCGCCCGAGCCGGAAGAACGCCGGATTGCGCCGGTGGCCATTTCACCGCCGACCGCCCCGGCCGCCCCGGCAACAGCCATGCCCGACATGCCGCCGCCGGCGACCGCACTCGTCATCGGAGCGACGAAGCGCAGGAGAGCCGGGAGGGCGATGAGAGCCATGAGCATCAGCGCCAACCCGGTCAGGATCGACCACAGGCCGCCGCCGTCGTCCTGGAAGGCATCAGTGCCGACAAGCTGGAACGCCGCCGCGTAGATCAGCGCAGCGGCAGGCTTGTAGAGAATGAACGCGATCGTCCAGCCGACGATGCGACCGAACCACTGCTTGCCCATCTGCGTGTTGGTGAAGCTCGCGGCCAGCGGGAGAACCCCGGCCAGGATCACGAGGAGTCCGCCGCGCACCACCATGAGCGCGACCTGGACGAAGACCATCAGCAACGCGATCGCACCGAGGATCAGCACACCGATCAGCCCGATAGGCGAGGACGTGCTGAGCGCGATCATGGCTGCGACGTTCGTTCCGAAGCACTGCGATTCACCGCCGGCGGACACGTCGCAGTCGGTCGCGTTGTTCAGCACCCACACGGAGAACGAGTCCGCCGCGGTCACGGCGAGGGTGAGAATCGCCAGACCCGCGCCCGAGACGACGATGAGCGTCAAGAGGGACTGAATGAGATCCTTGCCCGGCTGCGCGCGCTGCTCCCACGCCATGCGGATTCCGCCGATGATGACGGAGAGCACCGCGAGGCCGCCGACGTAGAACCAGAGTGAGTTCTGGAGGAAGCCGACCGCGGACGATGAGCCACCAGGTGCGCTCGAGCTGAGGATGCCGCCGATGAGAGCGGAGGCACCCGAAATCAGCATGACGGCGATGAACACGACGCCGAGCGCGCCCAGGTTCCGCATCCCTTCGCCGCGACGCATCCGCAGCGCGATCAGCGCGCCGAGGGCGATGAGCGAGAGAATCGCGATTGCCAGGCCGATGTAGGTGACGTAGTTGAGGATCGTCGTAAACGCCTCGCTACCGGGCGGCGTTCCACCGCCCGTCGTCGATCCGTCACCGGCCGTGAGGACCGGCGTCGGAACCGCGACCCACATGCTGCCCATGCTCGCGATCGCCTTGCCGAACCCCTCCATCACTCGGTTCGTCAGCTCTTGAATAGCGTCGTTCGACGCCTTCGACACGACATCACCGACCCCTTGCTCAATGCAGCCGAAGGGATCGGTAAGCCAGTTGCAGCTCTCGTCGGCGGCGGCCATTTCAGACCCCCGCCCAGGGGATGTATCCGCCCAGGTTCTCCAGCGGTGAGGCTGCGAACGGAGGCTGGCCGTTGTCGTCGAGAACGATCTTCCAATCGCCGTCCACCCAGTGCAGAACAACGGGCATGCTCACGAGCGCACTACCCGAGGACGTGACGTTCCAAGCGATATCGACTACGGCCTCCTCAGCGCTGTACGAGTTGATCTTGAAGCCGGCGACCTGAAGTCGCGTGCTGGAGGAACCCCCGCTACCGCCCGCGGCCAGGGCCGCGTCGCGGCCGGGGCCAGGCTCTACTAGCTCTGGGAGGCGAGGGACGTTGCGACTATCTGATGCAAGAGCGACGTAGTTGACGGCGGCGAACAGCGCCCCCTCAGCGGTGTGCGCATAGCACGACCGGAAACCATCGTCGATCGTGCCGGGCCCAGTGCCCTTCGCATCGGTGGGTGCGGCGACGGTGCCCACCAGCTCCCATTCGTTCCCGGGAGCGGTCGTGAGAGAGTTTGTCTCCTCGAACCCTTCCAGCCCGCACACACTCGGGTCGGCCGAGCCGGGGTCGGCCGACATCGACGTGGTGGGCGCGGGTGTGGGGTCGGCGTTGTTGTCGCCTCCGCCGAGGAGGGATGTGACGAGTACGACGATCGCGGCGAGGACAATCGCCCCGACGACGATCGCGGCGACGATGAACCCTCTACTTCGGAAAGGGCTTTGCGAGTCAGCGGTGCTCATATGTCATCCCTCTTCGGTGGTTAGGAGCCGGAGATGAAGCCGACGAGAGCGGTGGCGGCACCGATGACCATGACGCCGACGAGGATCGCCACGAACGTCTTGACGTGCTCGCCGCCCTCGCCGCGGCGGGAGTTGAACATGAACATCACGGCCACCGCGATCAGAGCGAGGATCGCGGCGATGAGCCCGACCCACTTGGCCCAGCCAAGAATCGTGCCGACCGCCTCGAACCCGGGAGGGGCGACCGGATCGGGGTCGGGCAGGGCGGCGATGACGTTGACGACGTCGGCTGCAAGAAGCTGGAGCGACATGGTTCTTCCTTTCAGATGTGAGCGGGGCCGCTCGGAGACAGTTGCAGATCCGCCAGGAGGGCACGGAACTCTTTGGGGACAGGAACAGAAGGATCGACGGGGCCGAGCCGCCAGGCGTCGACCCACGGCAAGGTCCACACACGCGGGACGCCGCCCGCGATGACGTGCTGGAGGTCACGCAGCGGCTTCGGGAGTCGCCCGGGCGCGTCCGGGATCAGCACCAGGCCGACCAGCTGCACCGAGTCGCCCAGCACTCCCGACGCCCACTCGGTCGCGGCGCGCTGCGCGGCCGTCAGACCGCTCCAGCTCGTCCGTGCGACGAGAGCTACCCGACTCGGTGTGCCCGGAGTATCGGCCACGGGCCAGCCGTGCTGCGCGGGCCGGCTACCGGCGGCCAGGGCGGCGAGAGTCGATTCACCGGCACCGCCGTGCACGCCCAGCCACCACACCGTCGCGGGCCACGCCTGCGACCACCGCGGCAGTCGATCGGCCGTGTCCGGCGTCGGAACGCCGGCCTGAGGCGTTGACGGCCCGGTACGGGCCTGTCGCCGTGTCGCGGCGGGAGCTGCCTCCGGTTCCGGCTCTGGCGCCTGCTCGGGGCCGGTAAGCCAGGGGTTCGCGTTGGTCATGCTCGCTCCGCTCTTCAACACCCATACTCCGTCCCGCCTCCGTCAAGCACTTAACCTGTCCACCCCCATGTGCGGGGTGATGACAGTGACGTAATCCTACCCAGAATGCACAGGAACGGTCAATTATTATTCGAAACACCCCGATATCACGGTACGCTGACCTTGTGAACGTGACCTCACCGACAGCGGAGTGGCCCGACTCGCTGCTCCGCGACTACGGGCAGATGATGAGTGTGCGCGATGTCGCGCAGGCACTCAACATCGAAGAGTCGAACGTGCGCGCCCTGCTCACCGCGACGCACCACGCCGGGCGAATGCCCGGCGTGAAGCTCGGCAAGAGCTGGCGCATCGACCGCGACCAGCTGCGCGTGTATCTCCTCGCGCACCACAACTACCGATCATTGAGCTCCACACCCACCAGAGAGGCGAATCATGGCTGACACTGTGGCCACCTACCCCCGGATCGTCGCCGTCGTGGAGACACCGACCGGCGGAACCGTCAGCATCGACGGGCGGACAACGCCCGTGGCCGGGCCGGACGAACAGGGCGTGCGCAAGGAGATTCACGCCCTCGTCACCGCAACCGCGATGGAGCTGCACCGACCGGTGCGCCTGACCACGCGGGATGCGCTCGGCGAACAGCAGTTCGCCGTACACCCGGACGGTCGGATGGAACCTCTCTCGCTTCTCGACGAAACCGCAGCGGTGCCGCCCACCGTTCCCGCCGCCGAAGAGCCCGCGGAGGCTCCGCCCGCGCCGGCCGCGGCGGCCCCCGCCGCTCCGCAGCCGATGACGCGCGCGGAGGCCAGGCGGCCCACCCTTGACGACCTCCTGCAGTCGCGCCCACCGGCGCCGCTCGGACCGGCGACGATGGGCTGGCAGGGTGTCGTGCGCCGCGTCACAGCCGGCCTCGTGTCGCCCCGGCCCAGCGAATTCGAGCTGTCCCACCGCTCCGCGATCGAGCGCGTACAGCGCTCCCTCCGCGGGCCGCGGACGGTCGTCGTCATCAACCCCAAGGGCGGCGCGCACAAGACGACCGCCACGCTTCTCATCGCCGCCACGTTCGGCACGCACCGAGGCGGCTCCACGCTCGCATGGGACAACAACGAGACTCGCGGCACGCTCGGCTGGCGCGCCCAGCCCGCACGGCATCAGAACACCGCCGTCGATCTACTCCGCGACCTCGATCGCTTCAACGACGTCCGCAACGCGAAAGTCGGAGATCTCGACAACTACACCCGGTCACAGGGATCGACCCAGTTCGACGTCCTGGCCTCCGACGAGGACGCCGCGGCCTCGAGCACGATCGACGCGCGCGCCTTCAACGAACTACACGCCACACTGAGCCGCTTCTACCGAGTGATCGTCGTCGACACCGGCAACAACATGCGGGCCTCCAACTGGGAGGCCGCAGTGGCCGCAGCCGACCAACTCGTGATCGTCTCCACTCTCCGGGAGGACACCGCGGCGTCAGCCGCATGGCTCGTCGACGGGCTGTACGAGAAGGGTCACGAGGCGAAGATCCGCGAAGCGGTCACCGTCCTCGCCTCGCCCACGAAGGTGCCCGACGCCCAGTTGCATACTCGGCTGCACAGCCACTTCAACAGCCTCACCCGTGTCGTGCTCGACGTGCCGCACGACCCCGCGCTCGTCGACGGCGGCACGCTCAACTTCGACGCACTCACCGCCGAGACGCGCGAGGCGTGGCTCCAGGTGACGGCCACCGTGGCGGACGGACTGTGAACCGCGCAGCCGCGGCCGCGATTCCGCTCGTCGCCGCCCTCGCCCTCGCCGGGTGCGTCAACAGCAACGATCCCAGTCCGTCGCTCTCGCCCAGCAGCTCGCCCACCGTCACGTCGACGAGCCCCGCCAACCCCAGTCCGCCCGTAGACATGGGCGCCACCGCTGATCCCGTCCCCGAAGCGGGCACGGATAGCCAGCAGGCCGCGATCGACACCGCAGAGAAGGCCGTCACGGCGTTCGCGCGCCCCGACCTGAGCTACGACGAGTGGATCAACGGCCTCTACCCGTACCTCACCCAGACAGGCGCCGCCGCCTACGAGGACACCGACCCGGCGCTCGTCCCGGTGCGTCAGGTGACCGGCGCGGGGACGATCCTCCCGGCGTCGACGGAGGTCGCGCTCATCGTGCAGGTACCCACCGACGCCGGCCCCTACAACGTGAGCCTGAGCCGCCAGAGCTCTGATGCGGCGTGGCTGGCCGATCGGATTCGCCCGGCAGAGGGATAACCGCATGGCAGACGGAAAGTCCGCAGCCGGCGCGCTCATCGTGGCCACGCCGATCATCGTCGTGGCCAGCATCTTCGCCCTCGTGCTCCTGTTCATGACCGGCGGGGGGTCCGCGGCCGCATGTGTCGGCGGCGCAGGCACCGTCGACCCCGAGAAGGTTCCCACCGAGCCCGTCGCGGGATACTCCGGGGAGCAGCTGACCAACGCCGCACTGATCATGAACGCTGCGGTCCCGCAGGGCCTGGACCGCCAGGCGCAAGTCATCGGCGTGATGACGGCGATGGGCGAAAGCTCGCTTCGAAACATCGGCTACGGCGACGACATCAACGGCGTCACCAACCCGGACGGCACGCCCACGTGCTCGCTCGGCTTGTTCCAGCAGCAGTGGTGCTTGGGAAGCTGGGGCACCCGCGACCAGGTGATGGACCCCACCTACGCGGCAACCCAGTTCTTCACGCGGCTCGCCGCGGTCACGGACTGGCAGAGCCTCGAACCGACGATCGCCGCTCATAAGGTGCAGCGCAACGCGGACCCGTACCACTACGAGAAGTTCTTCGACGCCGCCGACCAGGTCGTCACCGCGATCGCCGGCGACGGCGCGGGCGGTGGCGGATGCTCCGGCAACGGAAAGATCGTCTACCCGCTCGGACCGGGCTTCAACATGACCGACGACTACGGCCCCCGGGTCATCGACATCCCGGGCGCCTCGACCTGGCATCCCGCCGTCGACCTCCAGCACTGGCCGAACAACTGCCTCGACCAGATCTTCTCCATCAGCGACGGCACCGTGACCTACATCGGCGGCATCCAGCTCACGATCAAATCCCCGGACGGGTGGAGCGCGTCATACCTGCATATGAAGCTCTCCGATATTTCCGTCGCCGTGGGCGACACCGTGACCGCGGGCGAGCCGATCGCCCTCGTCGGCAACGAGGGCCCGTCAGGCGGATGCCACCTGGACCTCCGCATCAACAAGGACGGCACGACCGATCCCGCGATCGCCAGCCTGAAAGCCGGCGAGGACCTGGGCGGGCCGCCCAACTCCTACGGCTTCGTCAACCCGGAAGAGTTCTACCAGGCGTTCGGCATGGAACTGTGCCAGCCAGACTCGTGCCGGAGGCCCTGAATGAGCACCGCACCCATCCCCGCCTACCCCATCGTCTACGTTGACGTCGCCAGCGACGGCAGCGCACACGTCAACGTCGCAGGACGGCACGAGCACTTCGATCCCGCACCGGGCGACGTCACCCGGCGCGCAGTGACGGCATACGCCGCCGCGGTGGCCGCCGAGCTCCACCGACCCGTGCGCACACGGATCACCGACCCAGACGGGCAATGGCTCGTCGCCGTTCACCCCACCGGCACGGTCACTGACCTCGCGGAAGCCCCCCAGAAAGCAGCTCGACCCCGCAGGCAGACAGTCACCGTTCCCGCCGCGGAAGCCCCGCAGCGTCCCGCTCCCAGCCCGGAGCACCCGCCGCCGGGCACGGCGCCGACGCTCTATCGGCCGCCCGCGCGCGTTGCCGCACCGATCGCGCCCCCGTCCGTACCGGAGCCCGTGGCGCCACTCGACGCCGAGCTGGACGACACCCGCCTCGCTCAACGATCGGCGCAGCATCCGCGGCCGACCTCCACCCTCAGATTCAGCACAGGTGACGTCGCTCACGTCGTTAGCTCCGCGCTGATCGGCCGCAGACCCGCCGGTGACCCCGGCGAGGACGTCGCCCTCACCGTGACCGTCGATGACGAGTCCCGCATGCTCTCTCGCACCCATCTGCGCATCGAATGGCACGACGGTGCCCTGTGGGTCACCGACCGCGCCGCCTCGAACGGCACCACGATCGAACGTGCTGGCGCTGCGCCCGTCGAGCTGACGCCCTGGCAGCCGTTCCAACTGCACGCCCAGGACGTCGCCGTGCTGGGCGACGTCCGCCTCACCATTTCCGTCGACGAACATGGCGGGAAGGTGAACCCGTGATGACCGAGCATCCGCGGGATACTGAGAACAACCCGGGAGTCGTCTCTGACGAATCCCGCGGCAACTCGTCAGCTGAACAACACTCCGAACCCGAACGGAGCCCACATGAAACCCCCGAACCGGTGAGCGAAGAGGACTACTGGTCACAATTCCCCGACACGCTGACCACCGCGGACGTGGCCAAGATCATTCGCACAGGGGCGCCGGCGGTCCGAGCGCGCCTCCGTGACGGCACCATCCCCGGCCACCGCATCGCTGACTCCTGGATCATCTTCAAGGGCGAGATACGGGCCTGGCTCGCCGCCACCAGCAACCGGCCCCGCCCGAGCGAGCCCGTCGACGTGCTCGCGGGCTACCCGGACGAACTGAGCTACCGCGACCTTATGCAGCTGTTCCGCGTGAAGTACAAGGGCACGATCTACATCTGGCTCGAACAGGGCCACATCCCCGGCTCCTTCGTCGGCGGCCGGTGGATCGTCCACAAGTGGCAGCTGCGCGAACGTCTCGACGAAACCAGCAACCAGGGCGGCAACGAGCAGTCCGAGAACCCAGACACGCCGCTCCCCTAACGCATGTGTATGCGTTAACCCCCCATGATCGACAGCATGAGCGGAATCAGGACACGCCGCCGCCAGCCGGGCGGAGGAGACATGGTGCTTCTCCAGGCCCGCGTCTCGCCCACGGCACACGAAATCGTCAAGGACGCGGCCACCAAGAGCGGTGTGTCCATCGCGTATTACGTGGAGGCGCTTGTGCAGCAGCTCGTCGCTGAGCATGGCGCGCTGCCCCAAATCCCCCGGCCGAGGCCTCAGAAAGAGACCCTCGACATCGACATCGAGGAGGCGCCCATCTCCGCCGCCTAAACGAAAGAGCCCGCCATCACGGCGGGCCCCTCAAGTTTCGTAGCTCCGAGTCGGCCAGTCGCCAAACTTACGACTCCGAGCTAATCAGCCCCATCCAAGCCGGCAGGCCCCGGAGGTTCTGTCGTTCCCTGGAAGGAATGCATTCATAGTAGCTCAACGCGCCCGTTTTCGGGCGGCAATCGTTACAGATTCCCGCGTGTCGCAGCCTGACCTGGCATCCGCGTGGGTGCTCACGCGCGCTCTCAGCCCCCGGGAACACGTGCGCGCCGCCGCACAGCTCGCATCCGGCGAGGTCCTGAACGAGTACGACCACCAGTGCTCCGTGAACGAACTGCCGCCCCACACGCCCTGGGCGATGTACCTCGCCGGCGAGGACCGCCGCTACGCCTACCTCTGCTTCGACTTCGACAGCTCCCGCGGCAACGCCCCCTACGACGCCGGCCGACTCTCCCACTGGCTCGACGAGCTGAACATCGCACACCTGATCTGCGCATCCGGCCCCACCGGCGGCCGCCACGTCTGGATCGGCATGGCCGAATCCGTCGATGCCGCCCTCGTTCGAGATCTCGCGCTCCTCGCAACCCAGCTGCTGCCCTCCCTCGACCCCACTCCCCTGACCAACCCCGCCACCGGCTGTGTGCGGCCTCCCGGAGCCCCCCACCGCCTCGGCGGTGTATCCGTGGCCCAAGGGCCGCTCACAGCCCTCACCAGCTGCACCGTCGCCCTCGACGCGATCACCGACCTCACCGCGTTCCTCGTCGACGCCGGCGCCGAGCTGCCGTCGCCCACGATGGGCCTGCTGCGCGGCATGGCCGTCGACGATGATGGCCACCCCTACATCGCCGGCCCCAGACGGCCCCTCACGCCCCGCGTGGACGCGATGCTGAACGGCGCCCCCGGCGAGGACACGTCCTACACCCTCGCCGCCGTCCTCGCCGGCTGCGCGCACTCTCGCTGGCGATACGCGGACGTCCTGGCCGTCGTCGACGCGCCCGCGTTCGAGCACGTCCGCACGCTGCACGGCAGGAACGGCCGCGATCGCATCCCCCGCACCGAGCGCGGCCGCATCCGCGCCCTGGACGCCGCCTGGAACAACGCCGTCCGCTACGTCGCGGCTCACCCGCTCAACGGCACCGGCGACGACACCAACTACCTCGCCCGCGCGAATACCGCCCTCACGGCCGTAGAACGCGCTCAGGAGCGCGCAGACGCCATGCCGGGCCTCTGGGGCGCGGACCGGGCATCATCGGCTGCACGCCGCAGCACAGGGACGCACAGCACCCGTGCCGTCCTCGACGCCCTCTGCCTCTACATCGCCCAGTCCGCACAGCTGGTCGTAGAAGCCGACGTGCGGCGCCTCTCGGCCGACACAGGCTACGGCCGAACCACCGTCCACACCGCGCTCCAGGCCCTCACCCAGCCGCTCGTCGACGGCGACCCGGAGTCCGCATGGATCGTCCGCGTCGGAGACGTCGACGCCCCCCATGGGCAGCGCTACCGACTCTCCGAACGGTTCTCCACAGACCCGGAGGACCGTAGCCGGACACAAGTGCCTGCACGCCCCTCGCCCACCCGCTCCCCGCTGAACGTCGGCTATTGGACCACTCGACTAACCGCTGAGCTCCGCCCGCTCACGCACGATACGTTCGCCGCCCCGCGCAGCCTGGGCCGCACCGCGGGCCTCGTGTTCAAGCACCTCCCGGAGGCGGCCTCCACGACAATCGAGGACCTGGTGCACCGGACCGGCTTAGACGCCGCACGCATCCGGGTCGCGTTACACCGGCTCCGGTTCCACCGCCTGGCCCGCCGTGGCGGTGCCGGATGGAGACGAGGCGACACCACGGCGCTCGACGCGGCCGCCGACGCTCTCGACGTTGCCGGCTACCTGGAGGCCCGCCGAGCCCGCTACGGTGTCGAGCGCGGCCGGTGGGAGTGGTGGAACGCCGAGCTGACCTGGATGCGGAAACCGAACAAGAAGCGCCGAGGCCGTCGAGCCCCCTCCGGCGTCGCCCTGTTCGCCCAGAACGATCGTCCCGACTACTCGCGGTACCCACGAGGCCCTGACGGCCGTGCCGACCACAGAGAAGCGCTCCGCCTCGTCGACGCCGGCATCCTCTCCCCCGCCACAGCTCTCGCCGCGGCGTAGAACCGCGCTCGAGCGCGATCGGCGCACGAGCTGCACCGATGAACGGAGCCGCTACGCGGCCAGAGCTTGTCTGTTGTCCGTCTGCCTGGCCGCCGAATCGTAGTTCGCTCCACGGCTGCCGTGCCGGGCTTTCGCGGCATATCCTCCCTCGCTGCGCTCAGCCCGGTATTCCACGACCCGGCACTCTCGCCGCTGCGCTCTCAAACGATCCTCTTGCCAGACAGGCGAACAAAACAGTTGATCGGGAGAGAGAACAGATCATGGCTGACACCACCATCCACACCGGAACCGTCGAGCACATCGACCCGCAGACCCTCGTCATCGAGGCCAACGTCAGGCCCAGCGCACCACTGACGGCCGCGTTCGTGCAGAGCGTCCGAGAAAACGGGGTGCTCACCCCCGTGCTGGCGCGCCGAGATGCACAAAGGAACGTTCTCGTGCGAGCCGGGCAGCGACGCACCCTCGCCGCCCGAGAAGCAGGCGTGAGCACGATCCCCGTCTACATCGTCGACGCGGACGAGGCCACCGCGGAACGCATCATCCAGCAGATGGTCGAGAACGACCAGCGCGAAGCCCTCACCGACGGCGACCGAGCCGCCGCGTTCCAGCAGCTCGCGTTCGAGGGGATGAGCGTCACCGCGATCGCCAAGCGCACCGGCACCAAGGCCAAAGAGGTCAAGACCGCCCTGGCCGTGGCCGAGAATGCCACAGCCGCCTCCGCGATCCACGAGCACACGCTGACGCTCGACCAGGCCGCCGTGCTGATCGAATTCGACGACGACCCCGAGGCCCGAGCGCAGCTGATCGACGTGGCCACCCACGACCCCGCACAGTTCGCCCACACCGCGCAGCGCGCCAGGGACGACCGGGCACGCGCGAAGGTCAAGGCCGACACCGAGGCGGACCTGACAGCCCGCGGCTTCGAAGTCCTCGACCGCGACCGCGGCTACTACGAAACCGACTACACGCGGCTCAGCGAACTCGTCACCCCGGAAGGCGACCAAGCCACCGTCGAGCACATCGAGAACGCTGAGGGCCGGGCCGCGTTCGTCCGGGTCTACATCACCGGCAAAGCCGACGTGACCTACTACCTCCGCGACCCGAAAACCGCAGGATTCCGCAAGGCCACCGGCTCCGGCAGCAACAGCGGGCCGATGACCGACGAGCAGAAGGCCGAACGCCGTACACTGATCGCCAACAACAAGGCCTGGGCATCCGCCGAGGTCGTGCGCCGCGAATGGCTCACCACGTTCCTGTCCCGCAAGACGCTCCCCAAAGACGCCGCCGCGGTGATCGCCACCGGCCTCACGCTGCACCGGCAGGCCGTGAGCCTGGGCACCCGCGACGGCAACACCCTCGCGCACGAACTCCTGAGCATCGAGCGAGGCGGCTACTGGGAGGCCGACAAGCTCGCCGCCCTCGTCGAGCACACCCCCGGCAAAGCGCAGCACGTCGCGCTAGCCGTCGTGCTCGGAGCCGTGGAGAACATCACCAGCAAGCAGACCTGGCGGCACCCCTCCCCCACCGACCGGGCCTACTTCACCCAACTCGCCGCATGGGGCTACGGGCTGAGCGAGGTCGAGCAGATCGTCACCAGCGCCACCGACGCGACCGACGACCCGACCGCCGACTACGCCGAGGACTACGACGGCGACGACGAGGAGTAACCGCACGGGAGGGGGCCGACCCGGCCCCCTCCCCCAACTCCCCCGGAGACACGCATGCTCACTATGACCACACCCGAAGGTGACACCTTCACCGCCGACACCGACGTCCGGCTCGCGTCCCTCTGGGCCGACGCGCAGCTCGGCGCGAGCTGGGACGATGGTCTGCCCCCGTTTGACCAGCACGACGTGATGAACGACATGATCGATGAGATTCACGCGATGCAGGACGGCGAACTCCCCGGGTACACCGTCACCGAATCCCACCCATAGCGGACGTCGCCGGCGCCCGCTCCGTGATCGCCGGCGAGGGGGCCGTCCCCCTCGCGCTCCCCCGCCGATGAATGCACACTGATATCACAATGCAGGCACGATGCCAGCACCCACCAGCACACGGAAACGGACCGGCCACAGGCCGGGCAGCACGGCCCTGACGGGCCCCATTTTCTTGCCGTGAAGCCTTCGGCAGCATACGGTCGGCCGACCTCCGCGCAAGCGGCTCCGCCGCCGGCTCCCCCGACACCTTCGGCACGCGGTCGCTGCGCTCCCTCCCATCGCGCCGAACTTCTCTCCTCCACCGCCCTGACGGGTTGCACTCCACCCGGCACTCCCTAGCGGCGACAAGTCGCCTTCACGGCAAGAAAACGTGAGGGGTTGATGGAAGGAGAGAGCCATGACACGCAAAGTCACCACCCGCAAGAGCGCCGAGGAACGCCGAGCCGAGGCCGAGGCGTTGCACGAGACGATCGCCGAGCAGATCGAGGCGTTGCGGGACTCCGAGACGTGGACGCGGTTCCTCGCGTTCGCTCAGGCGTTCCACCGCTACAGCCTGGGAAACCTGTTGCTGATCTTCGCGCAGTGCCCCGAGGCGACCCACGTCGCCGGATACCGGACGTGGCAGAGCCTGAACCGCCAGGTGCGCAAGGGTGAGCGTGGAATCCGCATCTTCGGCGGCCGCGACATCCGTGAAACGGTCGAGAACGAGCAGACCGGCGAAGAGGAAGAACAGCGCCGCGTGCGGTTCTTCCCCGTGTCCGTGTTCGACATGAGCCAGACCGACCTCATCGACCCCGAAGCAGGCGACCCCAGCAACATCGCGCACCAGCTCACCGGTGACGACCCCGCAGGCATCCTCGACGCCGTGGTCGAATACCTCACCGGCACGGGATGGACCGTCGAGCGCGAGAGCATCCCCGGAGCCGCCAACGGCTACACCACCACGGACGACAGCCACCGCGTCGTCATCGACGCCGACCTCTCCCCCGCCCAGGCCGCAAAGACCGCACTGCACGAGGCGGCACACGTCATCCTGCACGCCGATGAAGATCACGCCGAGTACGTCGAGCACCGCGGGATCAAGGAAACCGAGGCCGAGAGCGTCGCGTACATCGTCGCCGGGATTCTCGGCCTGGACACCAGCGCCTACAGCGTCGGCTACGTCGCCGGATGGAGCAAATGCGACGCCGACACCGTCAAAGCCACCGCCGCGAACGTGCTGCGCACCGCGCACGCCCTGGCCGACGCGATCACCACCGACTCCCCCGCGCCCGTCGCGGCCTGAGAACGAGAGGACACACCCATGAGCCAGAGCATCCAGGTCATCGAGAACCGCGTCAGCAAGAGCGACGCCGGCACCGTGGCCAAGAGTCGTCAGATCGGATACCGGGCGCAGGAACTCGCGGACTACGCCCGCGCAGGCTACGACCTGGCCCACACCGCCACCATCGACGGACCCGAGTACGTCACGTTCGTCGACACGCTGACCCGCGCCACCTACTGACAGCCCCCGGAGGGGCGGCATCGGCCGCCCCTCCGGCAACCCCGCGGCCTCCCTCCGGTCGGCCGGCGAGGGGTGGTCCCCTCGCGCTCCCCACTGATATCACTCTGAAATGGCTAGGTAATATCACTACGGTTTCACCTTGCAATCACAGCGATAGCGTGCCACTCTGATATCAGAACGGTTTCAGGATGCTACTAGTTTGCAATCGCTATCAGTTTGCAACCGTTTTGATACCGAATTACTACCACATTGAAAGTAGAGTGCAAGCATGATCATTCTCGTCGGAAGCCAGAAGGGCGGTCCCGGCAAGACGACCATCGCCGTCAACCTCGCCGTGGAGTACGCCCGACGCGGTGATGACGTCTGCCTCGTCGACGCCGACCCACAACGCTCGGCGGCCAGGTGGCACGCCGACCGCGAAGAGCAAGGCCACGAGCCCGCGATCGCGTGCGTCGAGAAGATCGGCAGCATCCACCAGACCCTGCAAGACCTCGCCACCCGCTATGACGTCGTGATCGTCGACGTCGCCGGCAAGGACAGCAAAGAGATGCGCACCGGAATGACGGCCGCCGACAAGCTCATCGTCGTCGTCCGTCCCAGCCAGCTCGACCTCGACACGCTCGGCCACATGACCGAAGTCATCGACCAGGCCCTCGACTTCAACCCCGAGCTGGACGTGCGCGGACTGATCACACAGGCGCCGTCCAACCCGAACATCACCGAGCGCACCGACGCGGGGGAGTACCTGGCCGACTACCCCCGTATTCGACCCCTGGAGACGGTCATCTACGAGCGCAAGGCATACCGCGACGTGGTGGGTGAAGGGCTCGGCGTGGTCGAGTGGAGCAACCCGAAGGCCAAGGCAGAGATTCAGGAACTCGCAGCGGAGTTGGTGGCGTAATGGCAATCAAGAAGCGACCCCAGGCAGACCCGGCAGCTATCGAGGCGTTCGGCGCCGCCGCCGACACCCCCGCGGAGGCGCCGGCGCCGGTTGCGGCCGTCCCCGCGCCGCCCCGCGAGACGGCATCGGCGCGCACCGCGGCGCCGGGGGAGTGGCCGGCCGACGTGGCCAAGACGCTGCTGATCCGCTGGCCCGACGCCACCCTCCCGGCCGAACTGGCCGAGGTCGCAGGGCTAGAGGATCGCAGCCAGCACAAGACCGCGCTGCGCGCCCTGCAACGTGGCCTCGAAGTCCTCCGAGCCGAGCATCGCGCGTAGGCCAGGCCCGACATGACGTGCTATCGCAGTGATATCACTCTGAAAGTGCGTTGAGCGCAGACCGCCATGCACGCCCGCACGCAGAGCCAGGCGCACCGGCACGGAGGCCGGCCCGCTAGGGGAGCCGCTACGCGGCACAGTGACTCTCATGCATTCTTTGACCTGTCCGGCTGTCGAGGATACGACGGCTCCGCTTCGGGCCAACGGCTTTCGCGGCATATCCTCCCTCGCTGCGCTCAGTCCGGTATTCCACGGTCCGTTGCTCCCTCCGCTCCGCTCGCCGTTAATCCCTCGATTGCCGGAAGGCAAAGAAAAACGGTTGGTAGGGAGAGGGGCAAGCGCAATGGCTGAGCAGATCACGGTGTACACCACCGGCCCGTCATGCGCCCGCTGCACACTCACCAAGAAGGTGCTGACGACCAAGGGTATCGAGTTCGCAGAGGTCAACATCCGAGAGAACGAGGCGGCGCGTGCCTACGTTGTCGAGGACCTGGGATACACCGAAGCACCCGTCGTCGTCATCACCGACGAGGACCACTGGAGCGGCTTCCGCCCCGACCACATCGACCGCATCGCAAGTAACCGATAAGGAGAGACACCATGTCCACACGCACCATCACCGGAAACCTGGCCGCCGACCCCGAGGTCGTGCCGGCAGGCAGCATCCAGATCACCAAGCTGCGCGTGATCGAGAACACGGGGGAGTACCGACAGGGGTAGTGGCAGGCCCACTACACCCCGACAACCCACTTCATCGAAGCCCGGTTCGAGCTGGGCGAGAACGCGGCCGCATCCCTGCACAAGGGAGACGCCGTGATCGTCACCGGACGCGAGCACACCTCGAGCTGGGGAGACGACGCCAACAAGCAGTACGGCCGAGTCATCGACGCCGACAGCATCGGCGCAGACCTCGCTCGAGCGACGGTCACCATCAGCCGCAACGCCCGCGACGACCAGCAGTAACCAACCCGCGACACGGCCGGGGCTGTCAGAGCCGCCCCGGCCGTGTCGGCAATCCCAGAGAAGGTAAGACATGGCCGAGAACGAACAACACCGCCAGGTCGAGGTCGCCCGCGACCTCTCAGCACAAGCCAGGACCCTCGCGCACTCAACCCGGGACGTGCCCGCGCCGTTTGACGGCTCTTCGCAGTTGAGGGTGTAGTCGAGGGTCGGCGGCTGGTTCGCGGATAGACGTCGAGGTCTTCCAGGATGGAAGTTCTCACACTGCCCATCTGCCGGAAGACCTCGACTTGCACCACCCTACGTTCGCGACCCCTGACCTCACCACGTTCTGCCGTCTCGATGAGCTCGGCCTCGAAGCCATCGGCCAGTTGATCGAGCCCGACCGGGCGGTACTCGAGTGCCGCGTCGTTGACGATGACCCGTGGTGTCGGAAGTGTGGCGCCGAGGGCGTGCCGCGCGACACCGTGACGCGTCCGCTCGCGCACGAGCCGTTCGGTCACCGGCCCACGACGCTGCTGGTGCGGGTGCGCCGCTACCGGTGCGGCCACTGCCGCCGCACCTGGCGGCAGGACACGACGAACGCGGCGGCGCCGCGGGCGAAGATCTCCCGCGGCGGGGTCGGGTGGGCGCTGAAGGCGATCGTGGTCGACCACCTCACCGTCTCCCGCGCCGCGGCAGGCCTGGGGGTGTCGTGGCACACCGCGAACACCGCGATCCTCGCCGAGGGCAAGCGGCGGCTGATCGACGATCCGGCCAGGTTTGACGGCGTCACCACGATCGGCGTCGACGAGCACGTCTGGCGTCACACCCGGTTCGGTGACAAGTACGTGACCGTGATCATCGACCTCACGCCCGCCCGCAACAAGACAGGTCCCGCACGGCTGCTGGACATGGTCGAGGGTCGGTCGAAGGCGGTGTTCAAGCAGTGGCTCGCCGCCCGGCCCAAGGAGTGGTCGAAGCAGATCGAAGTGGTCGCGATGGATGGGTTCAGTGGGTTCAAGACCGCCGCGTCCGAGGAACTCCCCGACGCGGTCCCGGTGATGGATCCGTTCCATGTCGTCCGGCTCGCCGGTGACGCCCTGGACCGGACCCGGCAGAGGGTTCAGCAGGACACTCTCGGGCACCGCGGTCACGCCGGCGACCCGCTCTACGGGGTCCGCCGCACCCTCCACACCGGCGTGAGCTTCCTCACCGAGAAGCAGACTGCACGGCTGGACGCGGTGTTCGCGGTCGAGGAGCACGTCGAGGTCGAAGCGACCTGGGGCATCTACCAGCGCATCGTCGCCGCCTACCGCGAACCCGACAAGAAGAAGGCGAAGGAGATGATGCGGTCGGTGATCGATTCCGTCAGCAGTGGCGTCCCCGCGATGCTGGCCGAGATTCGCCGGCTCGGTCGGACGTTGAAGCAGCGCGCCGCGGACGTCCTCGCGTTCTTCGACCTGGCCGGCACGAGCAACGGTCCGACAGAGGCGATCAACGGCCGACTCGAGCATCTCCGCGGCTCCGCGCTCGGCTTCCGCAACCTCGCGAACTACACAGCCAGGAGCCTGCTCGAGGCCGGAGGTTTCAGACCCTCGCTACACCCTTGATTCCGAAGAGCCCGTTTGACTCGTACACGCTTCTCGGAGAGCTCGTCGCCACCGTCGACGACCTCGAACAGGTCTGTCGACAGCTCGGCGCATGGCACTCACGGGTCGTCGACGGCACGCACTATGCGGGGGAGGACAGCAGGGGAGACGGAGCGACAGGAACCGTCACCGCCGCCGCCGAACTCGAACGAGCAGCCGCCGCTCTCGATGCGGCTGCCGAAGCTCTCCGCCAGGCGCATTCAGCCAATGGTGTCGTGCGCTGGTTCGACGAGGACGGGCCCCACAAGGACGGAGACGAATGAACACCCCACAGACCCCCGTGCAGCAGCTCGTCGACGCCATGCTCGACACCGCCGAGGCCGCCGACCCCAGGACCGAGCACAGCATCACCCTGACGCCCGAAAACTCCCTCCTGCTACCGATCCACGCCACCGAGCTACCCCGCGTCGTCGACGGAGTGGACGGCGCCTATCGCGGCCACGTCTATCGCAACTGCATGGTGTGGGACTAGCCCGTGCTCGACCACCTGGTGGTCGTGCAGCCCGTCGTCGGCCGAGCCCCTGAGGACTCCCAAGGGCCGACCTATTTCGGTGACCTGCGCGTCGGCACCTTCGGCACCGAACCGCCGCCGATCGACCAATAGCCCACATACCCAGCACGCCCCCGGTCGCACTCTCTCCCGGCCGGGGGCGTCGCTGTGCGCGACAATGGAGCCGCCGAGCGACAGGAGAACGCCGTGAAGATCCCCGAGCCTCTACGGCTGTGGTGGCACGACGGCGCCGGCGTGCGCGTGCTGCGCTACAGCGGCCGCCAATGGACCGTCCTAGCCCTCGTGAGCCTCGTCTGCACCCTGGCCAGCCTCATCCCCGTCGAGAGCTTCCTAGGCCGCTCGATGCTCGTCGTCGTGCCGTATCTGCTGGTGCCGGCCGGCCTCGCCGCCACGGCATTCGCGATCGCCGCCGGCGTGCTCACGCACCGCTTCCGCCGCGCAAGCCGAGGCTGAGGTGTACAGCTTCGGTCGCGAGGGAAGCTCCTTCGCAGCGCACGACCACGTCTTGAACTCCCCGGCCGACGATTGTAAAGCGGGTCGCGACAGCATGCGGAGTCCAGCTGCACACCTCCGCCTCGACGGTCACCGTCGTCTCCCCGAACCTCACCCACCCGCACCGGATACGACGAGGGCCTACACGTGTGCACGTGCAGGCCCTCCGGTCGGATCAGACGTGCTGGCTGATGGTGCCGCCCGGGTTGCGGTTGGCGGTCGATTCGGTCACGAACCGGCCCGACGACGCGGAACGATGCACCGTCGTCGAGTTTCTTGTGCCGGACCCGACACGTTCGGTGGTGGTCTTTCCGGGCCAGCGGGCCGCAGCGGCCTTGGAGACGAAACGACCGGTGGATGCAGAGCGACGTACGGTTCCCATAGGAACTCCTTTACTAATTACGCCGGGTGCCGTGAGACGGAGCGCCGCTAGTCTGCGGCTGCCAACTCCGGTACAGTCAGTGCTCTGGATGAGACCTGACCTTCTCAGGGCTTGTGAGCCGTCCCGTTACCGCGGGGCGGCTCTTTTCAGTTTTGATCCCGACGCCTCGGTATATGTCCGCCGGAGGTCACTTCCCCTCGCGGCCTCTCAGTTTTTTTGGCTGAGCGTTGCCCGTCATCGATCGCGACACGAGCGACTGCGCTTTGCTGGCGGGAACGGTTCGGCGTGCTGCCTTCGCGCTCTGGGTCCCAAAGGACGAGCGCTCGATCTTGCCCCGAAACTGACTGCTCATGCGGACTCCCGGTTCTCTCGTACTTGCTGACGTGCTCGCGCTATCGCTGACTCCACCGCTTTGGCGGTCATACCGAGCTTCTCGCCAATCTCGGCGTGGGTGAACCCGTGCGTCACGTTCAGGTAGAAGGCAGAGCGGACACGCTCGTCCGTGATCTTCCCAAAGGCTCGACGCAGTTCGTCTTTGATGTGCGCTGACTCGCTCGCGTCGGGGGTTGTCGGCGTCGACGGGCCGTCCTCGAACTCGTCAGCCCAGTCAGCGGTAGGAGGCGGGGCCTGCGGCTCCGCATAGGACCGCAGCTCTTCTCGACGCCAACGCTTATAGACGTTGCTGAACTGCAATAGGCACTGGCCCACAAAGAACGTGCGCAAGGACGCACCCTTGGCGGGGTCCCACTTGCCCGGCACGAGCACCTTGTCTCGAAACGCGGTGAGGGCCAGGACAACCGTCTCATCGGCCAAGCTCTCGGCATCTTCGATCATCGACCCAGGGCGAGGCTCCGGCTCCAGTGCTCCGAAACCCTTCCGCTTCACCTCGCCGCGAATCTGACCCTTGTAAATCCACCCACGAATGACAGCCCATCCGTACTTCGCGATCTCGTTCGCAAATAGCTCATAGTTCCGGCCACGGTATCCACCGGCGTGAAGCGCCGACGCCAGCTCGCGGTCCCCAGCAAGCCGGTCGAATCTTTCCTCGGCACGATCGCGGTCCGCGTCGGCCAGCCAGGCCTGATCCGTTGCCCATTTGCTCAGAGTAGAAACACCATCGCAGGACGAATGCTCTTCGGGCTCGTCGTTACCGGTCATGGCGTTCCTCGCGATTCTGGTCAGCTCATAGTCACCACGATCCCTCATATGTCCGACATCAGGGACTTCCCCTCGCCGCTCGCAACAAAAGTTGAGCAAGCTCACGGCTCCAGGGCCGCGGGCCGAAAACGATCGATTCTGAGCAGGCCGACCAGCGCGCGGTGCGCGCCGCGAGATGTCGGGAAAGCTCCGGTGCTCAAAACCCTTGTCTGTGGACATTGTCGCTTTTTGGCGGTGTTTTGTGATCGCTTAGTGACGGGTGTGGCTGGCCGGCAACTGACGGAAAGCAGAGGTAGTCGGCTCTGTGTGTTAGTTGGTCAGAGTAGGGAGCCGAGGTCGGAGCCGAGGGAGGGGTAGGTGGCGGTGGTGGATTTGAGTTGCCGGGTGGTGAGACCCAGTTTGATGGCGATGCCGAAGGTGTTGATCAGTTCGGAGTAGCCGGGGCCGAGCAGGTGCGCGCCAAGGATCTGATCGGTGTCGGTATCGATGATGATCTTCGCGGCGGCGGTGGTTTCGGCGACCCGGTAGGTGGAGTACCAGTTGCTGGTGTCAGTGAAGCGAACGGCGGTGTTGTGGCTTGTGGCGGCTTCTTCTTCGAGGAGGCCGACCCGGTTCAGCTCCGGGATGGTGAACACGGTCGTGGGGACCCCGGTGTAGTCGGGTGCTGTGGTGGTTCCTTTGAGCATGTTCGACGCGGCGACTTTCCCCTCAAACACGGCCACCGGAGTCAGGGGACGTCCCGCGGTGTCGGCGGCGTCTCCTGCGGCATAGACGGCGGGGTTGGTGGTGCTTTGCAGGTGCCCGGCGACGGTGACTCCACGTAGGCTGCCGGCAATACCGGCAGCGTCCAAATGGAGGCCATCGAGGGCGGGGACGCGACCTGCTCCATGAACGACGAGGTCCGCGTCAAGACGGGTGGTCGTGCCGTGGGTGTTGATGCTGATCTGGAACCCGGCGGGGGCGGCCTCGATGGCGGTGACGTTGGTGTTTCGGTAGACGTGGATGCCGGCTTGCTCGGTGCGGGAGGTCAGCAACTCCACCAGGTCGGGGTCGAACTCGCGCAGGGGTCGCGGGCCGTGGTCGATGATCGTGCACTGCGCGCCGGCGCGGGCGGCGATGTGCGCGAACTCGAACGAGATGAAGCCGCCGCCGATGAACACGATCCGCTGCGGTAGAGCATCGAGGTCGAGGAATTGGGTGCTGTCGATGAGGTGTGCCGCACCGGGGAACGTCAACGGCCTCGGGGTGGCCCCGGTGGCGATGAGGAAGCGGTCGGCGTGGTGGGTAGTGCCATCGATGGTGAGGGTGTTCGGGCCAGTGAACTCGGCGTGGCCGTGAAAAGTGGTGGCACCGTTGCCGGTGAGTTCGTCTTCCATGCCTTTCGGGACACCGTCGGTGAAGCCGCGCTTGCGCCGCATCAGGGCCGGCCAGTCGACACGGAGGCCGCCTTCTGTAATGCCGGTGTCGTTCATCAGCCGGGCGGCATCGACGATTTCGGCGCCGCGGCGGAGGATCTTTTTCGGGTCGCATCCCCGGAGCGCGCAGGTACCGCCGTAGGGCAACGCGTCGACAATCCCGACCCGCCAGCCCTGCGCCGCACACTTGTTCGCAGCGGACGTGCCCGCCATGCCTGCACCGATGACCAGCAGATCGAACGCGTCACTCACCGGATACCCGCTTCGACGGTCCTGATGGCGTCCCGGATCTGCTCTGTCGTGGGCGACCCGGCAAGACCTGCCGGTGTCAAATACACCCGGCACGACAGGCCGGGCGGAGCTTCTGGCGCGGGAAACAGCGGCACACCGTCGGCCAGGAGAGTCGGGGACCCGCGGAAGTCGAGAGCTTCCGCTTCCTCCTGCGTCTCGATGAGCTGCCGGCTCACCGTGACGTCGGATCGTTCCGCGGCGATCACCGTGAGGCGATCCGCGGCCGTCTCCCAGTTCGGGCACCCATCGAAGTACTGCAACGTGATCTGCATGCATCGACCGTAAACGTTGCAGCCCGGTACAAGGTCAAGTGGTGAAATGGGGGTATGCGCATTGGAGACCTCGCCGCCACCACGGGAGTCAGCACCCAGACCCTTCGTTTCTACGAACGCGAAGGGCTACTTTCTGCACCGAGTCGACAAAGCAATGGATACCGGGTCTATGACGATGAGGTCGCTTCCCGCGTCGGATTCATTCGCGCCGCTCAATCTGCCGGATTGACGCTGGCCGACATCGCCGGAGTCCTCACTCTCCGGGAAGACGGGCAGGCGCCCTGCTCGCACGTGCACTCGCTGCTCGATGGCAAACTCAATGAAGTCAGGGTCCGTCAACAAGAACTCGCCCGTCTCGAAACAGAACTCGTCGACATGCTCACCACCAGTTCGGCCGTCGACCCAGCGACGTGCTCGGAGCGCAGCATCTGCAACGTCATCCCGCGGCCGCTACCGTAAACCCGTCGTTGTACGCACCAGCAGGGCATCTCGAAAAGCTACAGCTTTTCGAGACATCGGCCGGATCCCGGCTGTGTGATCGCTGATCCGTGTGATCCTCGGTCAGCGTCTGTCTCAACAATGCGTCTCACCGGAAAGTGTCTCAGCGCGATGACGCGGCGGGGTTTGTGAGGCACAATGGCCGAGTGAGACTTCTTGGATACACCCGCGTGAGCACATCGAGCCAGGATGCGCAGCTGCAGCTCGACGCACTCGTCGCCGCTGGTGTTCAGAAGCGCGACGTGTTCGCCGATGTCACCTCCGGGAGCAAGACCGCGATCGAGCGTCGTGGGATGAAAAAACTCCTCGAGCACGCAGAAGCCGGTGACACCGTCGTCGTCTGGCGCGTGGACCGCCTCGGCCGCTCCCTCATCGACGTGCTGAACACCGTAAACCTGCTGCGCGAGCGGGGCATCCATGTGCGTTCTGTCTCGGATGGGATAGATCCAGCGACATCGACGGGCCGGTTGATGCTGAACATGCTCGCCACGCTCGCGGAGTACGAGCGTGAACTGATTGTCGAGCGGGTAAATGCTGGGATCGCCGCCGCCAGGCAGAGCGGCACTCGCTTCGGTCGTCCACTCTCGGACCCAGCGGTAATCGCCGACAAGCTCGCGATCGCCGCCGACGCCCGAGCGAAAGGTCGCACCGCCGAAGATGCAGCACGGCTCGTCGGGTGGAGTCGCGCCACGCTCTACCGCCACCAGCAAGCCCTCGCCAGCCGCGAGAGCATCACCATCTAGCGATGTGATGAGCGGCGGGGAGCGGTGGCGAATTCTTCGACTACACGTCGAGGACCAGATACCTCTCACCGCTCTCTCCCGAGAAACCGGGATTGGCCTGCGCACGCTCCAACGCTGGCACCAGCTCTACCGAGACCACGGCATCACTGCACTCGACCCTCAACCGAGAGCCGACGCCGGCATTCGTCGCACGGGGGGCGAATTGGTCAGATTCATCGAGCACCTCGCGTTGACCAGGCCGAGGCCAGCGATCGCGACGCTGCACCGCCTTGCGAGTACCGAAGCGGAGCGGCAAGGCCTGGTGGTGCCCAGCTACGCCACCGTCCGAGATATCGTGCAGTCCCTCGACCCGGCACTGGTAACGCTCGCGTTGGATGGACCCATTGCGTATCGCGATCGATACGAGCTCGTATACCGGCGCCGAGCCGACGGGCCCAACCAGATCTGGCAGGCCGATCACACCGAACTCGACATCCTCATCACCAGTGCCGTAGGCGGCAAATCTGATCGACCCTGGCTCACGATCGTGATCGACGACCACTCACGCGCGATCTGCGGATACACCGTCTTCACCGGTGCACCATCAGCGATGAACACGGCCCTCGCGCTCAGGCAGGCGATCTGGCGCAAGACCGACCCCGCGTGGGCCATGTGTGGAATACCCGACGTGCTCCACGTCGACCACGGCTCCGACTTTACCAGCCATCACCTCGAACGCACCGCCATCGAGCTGCGCATCCGGATCATCCACTCCACCGTGGCTCGGCCCCAAGGCCGCGGCAAGATCGAACGCTTCTTCCGCACCATCAACACAGAGCTTCTCTCCACTCTCCCCGGGCACCTCAGACCAGGCGACAGGAATCCTCACCCCGCTCTAGATCTGGCCGCCCTCGACCAGGCGATCGGCGGGTTCATCGGGATGTACAACGCACGCCCGCACCGGGAGCTCGGAGTATCGCCTCGGGACGCGTGGGTCGCGGACGGCTGGCTTCCGCGAATGCCCGACAGTCTGGAACAACTCGACGGCCTCCTGCTCACGGTCCCCAAGAACCGGGTCGTGCAGCGCGACGGCATTCACTTCCAGGGCCAGCGCTACCTCGCTCCGACACTCGCCCCCTTCGTCGGGCACACGATCACAATCCGCTACGACCCGCGCGACATCTCCGAGATCCGCGTGTACGACCGCGACACATTCGTCTGCATCGCCGTCGACGAAGCCCACCCCAATCTCCGCCTCAGCCTCCGCGACATCGAAACCGCCCGCCGAGCCCGCCGCCGCGCACTCCGACACACCATCAACGACCGCATCCTCACCGCCGTCACCCGCGACGAGCCACGCGACGTCGCGGCACCTCCGCATCGCCGCCGGCTACGCACCTACGAAGAGGACGAGTGATGAACCAGCCATTCATCGTCACCAAAGAGCACCGACGCTTCACCGAATTCGCGAACGCCGTCCGCAAAGAGAAAACCATCGGCATCTGCCACGGCGACGCCGGCGTCGGCAAGACCAACTCCGCCCGCCGCTACGCAAACTGGGACGCTCTGGAGCCCTACATCAACAAGTGGGGACCTCGCGGCGAGCACGACGCCAAGCACTACGCCCTCGCCAACCGATCCCGGACTGTCTTCTACACACCCGAGGTCCTCTGCAGACCCAAAGATCTCATGCACGACATCGACCGCTGGCAGGCAAAGGTCGAGATCTGCGCCGACGAACACCTCCGCTCGCGTGAGACCGAACCGACCACCACGCCGATCGGCATGTCTCACCTCGTGGATCTGCTCATCATCGACGAAGCCGAAAGGCTCACACCGACTGCGCTCGAGCTGCTCCGCGACCGCCACGACCGTGAACACCTCTCTATGATCCTCATTGGCATGCCCGGCATCGACCAACGGTTCCGCCACTACCCACAGCTCTACAGCCGACTCGGCTTCTCCCACCACTACCGAACCCTCGGCCGAGAAGAACTCCTCTTCGTCCTCGACCGCCACTGGAAACACCTAGGACAGCAACTCGACCCAGAGGACTTCACCGACGCGCAGGCGATAGCTGCGATCGAACGCATCACCCGTGGCAACTTTCGTCTCCTTGAACGGCTCTTCCCTCAGATCGCCCGAGTGCTGAAGATCAACGGGCTTGAGACCATCACCGACGACGTCATCGAAGCCGCAGCTAGCATCCTCGTCATCGGCAACTAACGCCGCCAAGCGATCACAGAACACCGCCACCGAGCGATCAACTCCACAACCCTTGTCAAAACCCCATTCTGTGCAAAACCTTCACTATAGGTTTTTGAGCAAGTCGGGTAGACTAGAAGCAACGAGGGAGGCCACCATGAGCGTCAAGACCGCCAGCACCATCTCCGCGGCCGAGCGCGAGCTGCGCGAGCGCGTCGTGGCCGACGCCGCCCACAGTTCCGCGATGGAAGGCCTCACCGCCGGCGCTGAGTACCGCGCCGACGCGGCCGCCTACGCAGCGGGGGAGTTCGACGTCGACGAGCTGGGACGCCGCACACGGGCCCGCTGGGGCCTTGCCTGATTTCGTCGACCCGTACCTCGAGCCCGAATCGGGCATCCTCCGCAACCGGCTCGGCCTGACCGACCGCGCCACGCTGGATAGCGCCGAAGCGGAACTGACCGAGTGGCGACGGGCCGAGATGATCACCCGCCCGGTGAAGGTCACCGGAGATCTTCGACAGCTCCAGGCAATCCACCGGCAGCTGTTCCAGGACGTCTACGACTGGGCCGGCCAGCTGCGCACTGTCGACATCCGCAAGGGCACCGACCCGGGCGCGGAGTTCTTCATGCCCGTGTCCCGGCTGGAGTCCGGCGCGGGGTTCGCGTTCGCGGAGCTCGCGGACGAGCACCAGCTGCACGGCCTGGACCGTGACCGGTTCGTAGATCGCCTGGCGCACCACTACGACCAGGTGAACTACCTCCACCCGTTCCGGGAGGGCAACGGCCGCACGCAACGAATCTTCTGGACGCAGATCGCCGCCGGCGCCGGATTCGACCTCGACTGGGGCCGAGTCACCGGGGCGGAGAACGACCAGGCGTCACGTGCCGCTATGGAACGCCAGGACTTCACCGAACTGCGCGGGATCTTCGACCGCATCGTGCAGCCCGCCGCGGGAGGCCGGCTAACCCCGGAACGGATGGAGCAGCTGCGCGCGTTCGCCAACCTGAGCAGCAGCGTCGCGCCGGGACGCTCCGCACCGTCGACGTCGACGGGCCGCTCGCGCCGGCCGACGACACCCGGCCGAGAAGCGGAACAGGGGAGGGACCTATGACCGTCGTCGGCTATGCGCGTTAGCTCCGCATGAGACATGTCCATTGATCGTTTGTCTCGATGTGGCGGCCGATCTGTGATGCGCGGGTTGGGCAGTCGGACGTGGACGTGTCTCGGTCGTCCAGCCTGTTGAGGGGGCGGGTTCGATCATGGTGTTGGGCCGTGGGCCGCGGGCCGTGCGCGGCGTCGTGTCAGTTGTTGCCGTGGTTGCAGGCTGTGAGCTTCGGTGATCGGTTTCGTCGTTCAGGGCTGTTTTCGGCTGGGCAATGAACGCAGCTTCGCGCGTCCGGCGGTCTGTGGCTGGGTTCTGAGTGCGGTGATCTCCTCGTGCTGGGCGGCGAGTCGGGACACCGCGGTGTCGCGGAATCGCTTCAGTTCGGTGATTTCGTGGTCGCGGGCTCTCAGGCGTGTGCGGAGGTCGGTGATCTCGGTCTTGAGCCGGTCGATGCTGGCGAGCCGTGGGTCGGGCTGCTGGCCGTTGTCGTGAGCGGCGTTGCGTTGGCTGTCGAAGTTGGCTTTGAGGTGTGGGTAGGTGCGGTAGAGCGTGGCGCGGGGAACGCCGGCGAGTATGCACAGGCTCTTCACGTCGCATTTGAGCCCGTCGGGGATGTCGCCGGCGAGAAGCTGCGTGATCGCTGATCGGATGCGGGTATCGGCGTCGGCCTGCCGATCACTGTCCATGGTCGGGCTCCTGAACTGTGTTGGCGCCGGTTGCGTTCTGGTCTGGGCTGGCTCCGTCGGCGTCGATCTCGGCCAGGATGCGCTGTGCCCGGTCGAGGGCGGTGCGTGCGCGTGCCTGTTCTGGCTTGGACAGGCGTGGGTTGCCGAGGAACACGGTGGTGATGTTCTGGGCGTGCTCGGCCCAGGCCGGGCGGTGCAGGGCGTGGTGGGTGGCTTGGGGGCATCGGGCCGAGTCACACATCCCGATCAGGGGTTGGTCGGCGTCGGGGGTGCCGGCGAGTTTCAGGCAGAGCGCCTTGCTTGGGTCGGTGAACCAGCAGTAGTTGCCGATCCCGACGTGCAGGGTGGCGGCGGTGGTCTTGAGCAGCCGTTCAACTCGGCGGTCGTCGATGACGGTGACCGGGCCGGGGTCGTGGCGTGCAAGGAGTTGGTCGACGCTCTGGAACGCGGCGATCAGGTCGCGGGCGCCGTGGCCGGCGGGTAGCACGCCGCGCTGGTAGTCGTGGTAGGCGGCGGCGGTCAGGCGCAGGTGCTCGGCTTCCTCCTCGGCGCTGATCTCGGCGATGAACGCGGCCTGCTGTCCGCCTGGGCGGGCCGCGTAGCCCTCGGTGGTGGCGATGCTGACGTGTTTCAGGTGCACCTTGGCGGCCATCAGCCCGTGCGGGCGTTGGGCGATCGTCAGAGCGAGGGTGCGGCGCAGCGCCCGCGGGTTGATCGCACCGTCTGGGACGGGGTCGAGACCGAGCCGGCGGCCGGGCTCGCTGCCGATCCACTGCCGCAGCGCGGTGAGCCGCCGGTTGCTGTTGTTCGATCCGGTGGCGAACAGCCGCTGGCCGGTGGCTGCGCCGGTGAGCTGCTCGGCCATGGTGATGGCCTGGTCGACGTCGGCGAGCACCACCCAGGCGTCCTCGACGCCGCCGAACGACTCGCCCTTGGTGCGGCGGGTGACCAGCCGGAACCGTGAGCTGCCGCCGGGTAGTTCGTCGCGTCGGCGGCAGCCGGCGGTCAGTTCGAGCAGTTCGCTGGCGCGCATCCCGGACAGTGCGGCGGTGAGGTAGTAGCAGGCGGAGGTGAGCGCGTAGATCGTCGTGTCGAGTTGCTGGCGGCTCATCGGCGCCGTCCAAGCGACCGGTTCATCGCCGTGCAACGGTGCCACGGTTGCCGGGTTGCGTGCCCAGGGTTGTTCGATCCCGCACCGGTTCACCCACGTTTCCAGTTCGGGCCGCAGCCGTTCCAAGTCACGTCGGTGGCCCATCGCGCCGACGGTTTCAACGACCACAGGATGCCAGGCCAGGTGCAGCAGCGGGTCGTTCGGATCCCAGCCGCGGCCCAGACGCTGGGTGAGTGCGCCGGCCGACAGCTTCGGGGCCGGGACGCCGCTGACGGTGCGGGAGCCGATCGCTTCGCGCAGGCTGTCCAGCTGCTGTGCCGGAAGGTGTCGGCGTGATGCGGCCTCCCGCCGATCGAACGTGGCCGCCGCGGTGGCTTCGGCGGTCAGTAGCGGGGCGATGGTGCTCACCAGGTAGAGGGTGTCGGCCAGCAGCGGGCGCAGCAGGGTGTCCGGGACCGGTGGTACCCGGTTGCCATACGGCCGCTGGTATCCGGCCACGACGTCGGGGCTGCGTCCGGCCCACGGGGTGAACCCGTCCTGGTAGTGCTCGTCGAGGATCTCGTCGTAGAGGGCCAACATCTGAGGCGCGCGAACCGACGTGGTCAACGTGGCCGGCGACAATCGCCGGCCGCCCTGACCGGCGTCCTGCGAGAGCGCCAGTAGGTAACTGTCGCAGTGGGCCTGGGTGACCTCGGTCAGCGAGTGAACGCCGGCGGCGGTGAGGTAGTTGAACCAGCCGGCGAGGTGTTTCAGCGCCGTCCAGAGGCTGTTCGGGTTCAGCGGGCTGCGGATCGCGTGGGGCAAGGTGGCGATTGTGGGATGCCCGGGTACCATCCGCGCCAGCAGATACTGTCGGGCCGTGAGGCGCCACCGCGGGTTGGTGATCTGGGTGAAGTCGAGGATCTTGCGGTGCGCGCCCATGATGACCGGCGCGTCGGCCAGTCCGGACAGGTCCCAGATGTCGTAGTCGAACACCGGCCGGGCGCTGCCCGGTGCCAGCGACAGCCCGGCAACCTTGGCGACGTCAAGCCCGACGAACGGACCGCGGCCGGGGTGTTCGGCGCTGGCAGCGGTGTTGGCGATGCTCACTGCGCCAGCTCTTCCAGGTGCAGCGGAAAGTCTGTCCCGGCGGCGTCCTCGTCCAGGCGGCGTGAGGCCGCCTGGAGATCGGCCGGCGCGAAGCGCGGCAGCACGTCGCCATCCAGGCGGGCGGCGTAGGGGCCGAACAGTGCAAGGAACTGCCCGGCGGTCAGCTGGGTGCCCTGGCGGGCGAAGAACGCCTTGAGCCGCAACAGGTTGGGCAGGTGCCGCGGCGCGAAGGTCGCCAACGGACACAGCAGACACACCCACGGCCGGGCCGGGCAGAGCGTGCCGGCCGGGGCGTGCGGACTGTTCAACGGTGCAGCACAGGCGGCAACGAACACGTCCTGGCGGCCGGCCAGCAGCGCGGTGATCGCCTCGGCGTCCAGCCCGGCATCCTCGACCAGGCGTGGGAAGGCCGCGGCGAACTCGGCCGCGCCCTCACCGGTGACGACGATCGCCGGCTTGGCCTTGCGCCGCAGGTCGGTCTGCGCCTGTTCGATGATCTCCTCCAACGCGTCGAGCTGGGCCGGGGTGTGCGAGTGCAGATAGTGATCGCCTTCTACCCGGGCGCTGTGGTTGGGGTCGATCGTGGTCCGCCCCGTCCAGGCCGACCGGTCGCGGCGATGCTGGTAGGTCGCCCGGATCCGGCCGCCGTGCAACCGCAACGGCCGACCGTCATCACCGGCCAGGCCGGCCGCCGCAGTGAAGGCCGCGCGCCGGGCCTGCGTGCGGGGTCTGGGGTAGAGCAGCCCGTGGCCGCCGGTGCGGTCACCGGCCGGCACGTAGAGCCACAGGTTCTCCGCCCGTTCGCCGGCGTGGGCGCGTAGCGGGCCGCTGTGCTCGAGCCAGCGATCCAGCAGCCGCACCGCGTCCCGTGGCAGGTTCAACGCCTCCCGCCCGGTGCGGCCCTTGGTGTAGGACAGCAGGACTGTGGACGGCGAGGTCCGGGTGATATCGGACAGCCTCAGCGCGTCGATGCCGTCCGGAACGATCCCGGTGCGCATCGCGAACAGCGTCAGATAGGCCAACGCGGTGTCGCCGTCAGGGAACAACGCCCGCCGGGTTGCCAGCACCTCGGCCCGGCCGACGCCGGCCGCGGCAGCCGGGCCGAGCCGGTCGGCGATCACCTCGGCGGTGGCCGGGCCGTCCCGGTGAAGCAGCCACGCCGGGTGGTCGGCGGCGGCGTGCCCGCCCGGCTGGGCGTCACTGTCGATCGTGGCCAGTACCTGCCGGTGGGCGCGCCACGAGGCGGCGATCACCTCGGTGCAGGCGGCGGCAAGCCGCCGCCACTCCCCGTCGGTGTAGGGCGGATTGGGCCGGCTCTTGATGATCTGGTTGATCCGCCGCCCCTGCAAGTGCCGGCCGATCCCCGCATGCAGTTCGCCGCCCGCCGCGGCGAACCCGGTCAGGATCGCCCGCAGGCGGCGTTCACGATGAAAGTCGCAGCCCAGCCAGTACTCCACGATGACCGCGGTGCTCAGCTCGGGCAGACCGCCGTCAAACCCCGCATCGCCCAGCTCGCGCACCATCCGGCGGGCAGTCTGCACGTACTGCGCCGCGACCGATCGGGTCCGGATCGGCCCGTGCGGATGGGTGGCCGCAGCCAACCCGGCCGCGAGGTCCCCGGCCAGCCGCTGGTTGGGCAGATCATCCATCCGCCGCCGGTAGGACACGCCGCCGGGCAGCGTGAACAGCACCGCCAACGGCGAGACCACCGTCGCCGGCATCAGAACTGCTCCCCGGCGGGCGGCGTCATCGTCGCGTCATCGTCGATCTCGGACGGGTCAGCGCTGGTGTAGGCGTCGCGGTAGATCCGCTGCGTGTCCAACAAATTCAGATACGTCTGAGTGGTAGCCGCACTGGCATGCCCGAGCAGGTCCCGCAGCACCAGCAACGGATCGGCCTTGGTCAAATACAGCGCGAGCGCCGCGTCGCCGCCGGTATCGGCCACCAGCTTGGCGGCCTGCCGGTAATAGCCGGCGACCAGCCGTTCCAGGGTGTGCATCGCGAAGGAGTGCCGGGTCATATGCGGGTGCACGTGCGGGAAGCCCGGCTCGAACCGGGCCCGGATCCGCGCCGAGGTGCGGGCAAGCACACCGGCCCAGTCCACGAACGGTGCCCCGCCAGAACACACCGCCAGCAGCGCGCTGCCCCCGCCCGGGGCCACCAGCCGCAGCCGCTCGCCCGGGCTCAGCGACGCCCACCGCCGACGCGCCCCATCGATCCGGGCACCCTCATAGGTCGGGTCGGTGACGTGCAGCGGGCCGCGCGGCGACCAGCGTGAGCCGGCCACCGTCGCCGCGCGCTCCAACCGGATGTAGTCGTGCACCCGGGCCAGGGCGTCGTAGTCGATCCACGACGAACGGCCCCGGCCACCCTTCGTGGTCGCCGGCGCCAACGGCAGCGGGACCGGGACCGACGTGCGCCGGGCGGGCAGTGGCGGCACCTCGAACACCGTCAGGTAGGTGAACTCCTGGGCCCGCAGCCCGCTGGCCAGGGCCAGCCCGATCACCGCGGCGTTGCGGCCAGTCTCCCTGCCCTGGAACGATGCGTCACGCCGTCCGGCCGGATCATTGCCGGCCAACACGTTCATCAACAACTCGACGTAGGGTCTCTCCAGGTACTTGCGGGCGGCGTGCGCGTTGCCGCCGCGGACCGTAGCCAGGTTGCGGGTGATCTCCACCCGGGCGCCGTCCGGACGGGTGATCATCTGCTTGGCGTAGGAGAACGGCACCGCCGCCACATGCCCCTCAGCTGCCGCCCAACCGTAAAACGCCGACAGCGTCTTCACCGCAAGGTTCCAGCTCGCCGGCGCCAGCCTCGCCCCCGGCGGGCCGGACAACCGATGCTCGGCGTAAGCCGACAGTCCGTCTCGCAGCTGCCGCCGATCACCAAACACGTCGAAACCGGCCGCAGCCAGGAACTCCACCCACGCCTTAAGCACCTGCGCGTATGTCCGCCACGTCCGCGCACTCGGTGCGCCGCTGACCGGCAGCTCCCGCAACCAGCGATTGATCACCGTCGATGGCCGCGGGCCGTGCTCGTCCTCGAAGCGCAGATCATCATCGATCAGCACCGGCATGCCCGCACGGATCACCGGCCGGCCACCCAGACCGCATTCATTGCAGGCGTCCGGGTCGAAATAGTGAAGAAGCACGAGCGACAGCCAAGCACCCACCACCGACAACTCCACCCGTGAGACACGCAGCAGTGCGGTGGTTACCCAGAACCACCGCGTGGGTGAGCAACTTGATGAGACACGGCAAGTAAGCGGGAATAATGCCCGAGTGTCCAAGCGTGAGCAGAACCCGAAGGCCCAGGAGGCCGAGCTGCACGCGGCAGGAGCGGAGCGCGTGTTCGTCGATCACGGCGACTCCAGCCGGGTCAAGGATCGCCCGCAGTGGGTCGCGTGCATGGACTACCTCCGCGCCGGCGATGTGCTGTTGGTGCGCCGCCTCGATCGGCTCGGCGGGACCGAGCGCATCCTGATCGAGACGCTGCACGAGCTGGAGGACAAGGGCGTCGATATCAAGAGCCTCACCGAACCGGTGATCGACACCACGACCCCGATGGGGCGCGCCCTGTTCGGCATCGTGGCCGTGTTCGCGCAGCTGCGCGTCGACACGATCCGGGAGAACACCCGGCTCGGTCTGGAGTACGCACGCGCCCAGGGCCGCGTCGGCGGCCGCCCCACGGTGATGAGTGCCGAGCGCGTCGAGGTCGCGCGGCAGATGCGCGCTCAGACCCCGCCGGCGACGTGGGAGACGATCGCCAAGACCCTGCACGTCAGCTCCGCCTCCGTCCGCCGCGCGCTGGCCCAGACCGAGAAGGTGAGCAGGTAGCCATGTGTGGGCGCTTCGCGATGAACAAGGAGACGAACGAACTGATCGAGCAGTTCGTCGCTGAGGGTGGCCGCGCGCAGGACTGGCGGCCGTCGTATTCGGTCGCGCCGACGTCGGACGCTCCGATTGTTCGGGAGTGGGCGGGCGAGGGCGGGACCGTGAACCGGGAGGTCGCGTTGGCGCGCTGGGATTGGCCGAAGCCTCCCAGTCGCCCTGCCGGGGCGCCGATCATCAACGCGCGGATGGAGAAGGTGTGTATACCGAACTAAGTTCCCGTGCTGTCGGTCCCGAATGCAATGCTCGTTCGGATGAGCAAGAGAAGCGGGGTCGGGGCAGTACTGCCGCTTGACCAGCCTCCATTCTGGTCTGTCGTCGACGGTGATGGCGAGGTCATAGAAGCGGTCTCCGACTTCATGCTCGACTTCTGGGCTCGAGGGAACGCCGAGTCGAGCTGCCGGTCATACGCCTACGCCTTGTTGAGATGGTTTCGCCATCTACATCTGGAGCACATCGACTGGGAACGAGCGATCCGAGAGACTGTCCGCGATTTCGTTCTCGCCTGCCGGCAACCATCAGCGCTGAGCCCCGAGGCGCTTTCTCCCCGGACGCTGAACCACAGCCTTGCCGTGATCTCGGCCTTCTACGACTATCACCTGGCACAGCAGCGTGGCCCGATCCTCAACCCTGTACCTGCACGCCGCGTCGATAGTGGTCGCCGGAGGAACGGCCATCACAATCCCGAGCTGGAGTTCCGTCGCGACCGTCGCGCTGACTTTCGTCAGAAGGTTCCGAAGACAGCGCCTCGGTTGATCGTAGAATCGCGGATCTCGGAGATTCTTCGAACCATCGGCAACGCGCGTGATCGAGCACTCGTTGAGTTCTACCTTTCCAGTGCGGCGCGACCGTCGGAGCTACTGGGTATGACCATCGAAGATGTCGATCCTGGATCCCAGCGCATCACGGTCGAGCGGAAGGGTTCTCGTGCGAGGCAGGCGCTACCGGCGTCGTCGAATGCCTTCCTGTGGTTGCGGCTCTATCAGGAATCGCTTCCTCCCGAACTCCTCGTCAAGGGCAATCCGGTCTGGTGGACCAACCGACGACCGTACCGCCCATTCGGCTATGACGCTGCCCGAGCGATGTTCAACCGGGTGGGACACGAGATCGACGCGAAGCTACGGCTGCATGGACTCCGCCACACCGCGGCTGTGCGCATGTCGAACGATCCGGCTCTGACGCTGACCGACATCCAGCGCATCCTGGGACACCTGCATCTGTCGACGACACAGGAGTATCTGCAACAGCACAACGACGACATCATCGAGCGCGTCGCTCAGCACCTCCGGTCGCGATCAGACCCAAAGCCTGCACCCGAGGGTCCGCCTCTGGCCTACGACGCCTCCGACCTCGACGAACTCCTAGGAGACGCATCATGGTGAGAGATCTGATCGAGACTGTCGCGTCGGCTGAAGTGCCGGTCAAAGCGCCGCGACTCCGTCGGCATCGGCGGCCTTCCCGAGGACGAGCGCGACCCGGGGTGTTCTTGAACGCCGCCATGCCTCACTCGCCGTACGACGACGGCATACGAAGTGACTACCGCCCGATTGTGCAGACATTCATCGACGCGCTTATGACCTTCCCCGGCGAGACCTGGCAGCGGCGCTGGGACGCCAGCGGCGTCGAGAACATGCCGAGCTTGAGCTGGCACGACGCCTTTCCCGGACTCAACGACGTCGCGCGCGAACTTCGAACCAGCCCAGGCGTGGCGGTATCGATCTTTATCCGGCTTGACGCACTGCGGCCAAGTGCCGAATTCCTGAACCGCGTCGGCCGCATCCGCCTCAAGGGCTTCTCTCCGTGGTCCCTCGACCGCTTTCCGACCGACGCTGCACGGGACACGCTGCGAGCCGTCCTGATCCTCCAGGTCGCCACTGGTAAGCACCTCGAGGAGATCACCGCCGACGACATCGTCGCCTTTGCCGCGGTCGCCCGGAAGCCCATCCGGCGGGGGCTCGCAGAGGCTCTCGAGATCCTCAAACGGCTCAGCATCGTCTCTCCGGAGCTGCCGCCCCTGAGGCAGCTCGCCAAGCCACCGAGACCGGACGCCGCAGCTATTGTCGCGAGGAACAAGGTGGAGCCGCCGGCTGTGGCAGAGATGTTCACCCGATATCTACGTACTCGTGAGCCAGGGGTCGACTACTCCACCCTGCAGTCGATGGCGACCGAGCTCCTTGCCAACTTCTGGACCGAGATCCGCGCGAAGAATCCCAATCAATCGGACCTGCGCATCGCCCCAGACCTCGTCGACTGGTGGAAAGTTGAATCGCTCGGACGCCTGAAAAACCGCTATCGCACGCTCTTCGCTGTCCGCGCCCTCTATCTCGATATCGCCGTCTGGGCCACCCACGATGCCTACTGGGCGACCTGGTCCACTGCCAGCATCGTCTCGCAGATCGACACCGCAGGCCATCGGAAGCACAAGAGGAGGGTGGTCGCCGCCCAACACCATCGCGTACGCAAGATCGCCCCGAACGTGCCGAAGCTCTTGTCCGCCATCGACGCAGACCTCGAGCAACAGGAGGCGCTCCTTCGAGCTGCGACCGCCACCCCGCTCGGCCACCAATTCGAATGGGCCGGGCGCGAGTACCTTCGCGAAACGAGCGCCGGCCCGGGCGTTTCTATGTCCGCCGTTCCGATCCGGGACCTCACGACCGACACTCGCATTCACCAAGCACGAGTCGCAGAGCGGGCATTCTGGTCCTGGGCGACCGTTCACGTCATGCACGAGACCGGCATGCGCCAAGAGGAGGTCTCGGAGCTCACGGCCACCGCGCTGTTCACCTACGAGTCATCCACGGGCGAGAAGATGCTCCTGCTGCAGGTCGTCCCCTCGAAGACCGACCAGGAGCGCGTATTGCTCGTCTCACCAGAGCTGGCGCACGTCCTCGCTCGACTAAGACAACGAGCGCGCGGGAGCGAGCATCAGGTGCCGCTCGTTATTCGCTATGACGAGCTGGAGCGAGAGTTCTCCCCGCCGCTTCCGTTCCTGTTCCAGTGGAAGGACGGCGATGTCCGTCGCGTGTTCTCGGCGGCCGCCTTCAAGAACTTCGTCTCGTACGCGGTCCAGACGGCGGGCCTCGACAGCCACAGCGCAGAGCGCCGTGACGCGTTCGCACGGTCGCTGGAGGGCACCGCCAGCGAGCAGGAGATCCGCGGCCGGGTCCTTGCCGACACCGGCAACGGGAAGCACCCCCGCGAGGCTGTCACCACGCCCACGGGGCGTAGCCCCCGGCCACGAAAGGCCCGGGCGGGTGTGACACAGGAACGCGATCGCGGCGGCCTCTCTCGATGACCGACATTCAACCGTCGGCGGTGCCGCCGGCGGTGCCGCCAGCGCCGGAGCCGCGGCGCCGGCGCTTGCCGGCGTTGTGGTGGCTGTTCGCGGCGACCAGCCGATCCCATTCGGCTGCGATTGTCACACGTTGAGCCGCCCCGCTGTTTCTGGCGCCGGGAAGAGGCTCGGTGGGTGAAGCCGCGAATGGCGTGGCTTCCTCGAGGGTTCCGGGACGAGCTCAACCAAGCCGTTCGACTCGCCGTGCTCGGAGGTGGGGAATCTGAGAATGATGATGCGCGAATCGACGAGCGCGACCTCGACGCCTTCGGTGCCGACAACGCAGACGTGCTCTTGAGTTACCTTCCTCCTTACGACCTTCCTGATCTTCCTGACCATGGCGGTGGTGACGCCAGGTCACGGGAGTTGGTTCACCGGGCGCTCCTTTCAGCTCGGCCTCGCCTCATGATGGCAACCAACGATCGGTTCGTATCGCGAACCGTTGCTTACGAGTCGGCTCGTGGGACATTTGTGTGTCGCGTTGTGCTGATGCCTCCGATTGGAGATGACGCCGTCGTCGCGGCAGTCCTCGATACCGCAACCTTAAGAGTTCGTCTGCTCGAAGAGGACCAGGACATCGACGCGCCCGACGACGTCACCGACCTCTCCACGCAGTCGGAAGGGCGTTGGCTGCTTCGCACCTTGACCAGCGAACACGTCATCGACCTGACTGCAGGCAGCTGGGAGCGGATTCGGGGCGCCAACGGACCGAGAATAGCCGCCCCCAGCCGCGGCCGGCTTCGCTCCTTCAGCGGCGCAGCAGTAGGCGAACGGATGCACATCACTACTTCGCGTCCGATCCGTTGACCGACTTCTACTGGGCTCGAAGCTCGACTGTGACCAGCATCGACCGGCTGCCAGACCGCGCCACACCTGCTAGGGACGTTGCGCCGCAGCAACTCCGCTCGAAGGGGCAAGCGGATGCCAGCTGAAGCCATCGTCAACCTGAACATCGACTCAACGTTGAGTGCCCAACGCCAGGTGGTTGGCGCCCGATGAGTACAGGCGGCCACCATGACAACCGACCGCCACACCGGAGGAAGCAACCATGGTCGAGGCGATGTTGAACCTGCTCCGCCGGCCCCTCGCCGCGATTCTCCAGTCCCTGTTCGATGGTCCTGAGTCAGGTCAGCTCGAACTGCAGATAGCGATTATCACCCAGATGCCGGTCGCTCAAGTCCACCGTGAGGTGAACGCTCTCGCCCAGCTGGGCGTCGTCACCCATGAGGACTCCGCTTACGGGAATCTCATCCGGCTGAATCCAGGATCGCCCCTTCTCACCACGCTCCGCATCTCACCGAACGTTCGGCGCGGCGGCGCCGACCTCGTGGAGCGTCTGCCGATGCCGGGCAGTGACGTCAATGTCGCATACCTCTGGGAGGGGTCGCCGGACGAGCCGCCGCTGGTCATCGCAACGATGGACGACGAACATACCGACGAGGAACTGGAGCTCCTCAAGGATCGGCTCTTCCGGGCGATCGAGCCGTTGTTGCCGACCGAACCGCTGGTCCGTGTCTACCGGTGGATCGACTACCTATCGGCGTTCAACGCCGGCGACGACAAGCTCATCGAGGTGTGGCAGGCAGGCAGGCAACTCGCTGGCCGCGACCCGCTGTGCGCCGAGGCGGTGGTCTCGGCGCTTCGCAAGGCGATCGATCCGATTCGCCGGTCCGGGGCCTGAAATGCCCCGCTCACATCGCCTGGGCGCCCTCCCACGGCGAGAGCCTCCGGGGAGCGAAATGTTCCGGAGGCCCTCACCAAACCGGTACGAGAGTTGGACAGGTGCCTGCTTCAGGAGGCGCGGCTAGTGTGGCTTTCCCAATGGGTTGGGTTGGCCCGGGCCGGGCTTCGATGGCGGCTTCGGCGGCTGCTGCTGATTACCCATTTGCTACCTCCCTGATCGTGGAGTTGAGCGAAGCGTGGGGTTCAGCCGTTGCTTGCAGTTCGGCGACCCGAACCTCGACCCTAAGCCGTGTAATGGACGGTCCCGCAAGATGGTGGCGTTCGAATCTCCGGCATATATGCAGATCGAGCTGATGGGGCAAGGGTGGTCAACCGCGGCTGCGTCGACGGCACCATTGAACACGCTCGCACGGACCTGGTTATCGGACGGCAACAGTCCGTCGGCGTCGGCGAGCGGATGCCGGCCGGTGAGCAGCTCGTGGGCCATCATGCCGATCGACCACCGGTCCGCCCGCTCCTTCACGAGCGGAGATCCGGCTTCGGGTGCGGCGGAGGCCCACATGCCGCGCATCCTGGCGGCCACGGTGCCCGCGCCGCGGATCGAGATGCCGAGGTCGCCGATCACGAGGTCGACGGGTCCAGCTTGCACACAAAGATGTTTGCTGGCTTGAGGGTCGCGATCATTGATGTCGAGTCCATGCAGATGCTCGAGGGTGTCCACCGTCTCTGTGACGAATTCGCGCGCCAAACCGGCGCCGCCGACCATGCTGCCCCGGAGCAGTGTGCTGAGCGTGTCGAGCGGGAAGTACTCCATGGCCTCCCGGGGATCGCCGTCGGCGGTGCCGTAGTCGCGCGCTTCGACGACGTATACCGATCTACCGGCGAGCACGGCTGCTGTCGTCCGCCCGTCAGCTCGGCGTGCGCATGACTGCTTGACCCCCGTGATCGACACGTGCGACTTGTCGTGGAGGGCGGCGCCGGCATCCGAAGCTCGCGGCTGCCGGCTCTTGCGCTCCTTTCGCGGACCGATCACGTTGCTGGCAGTACCGTTGATCCGTATTGGTCATTCTGGGAGGGGCGAGTGCGGGCTTCAGAGGGGATCGCGGGACTCGGGCAGGGGCTGCATTCCGCCGTGCGTGCGATCGTGCTCGAGGCGCTTTCCCGCGGTGCCGGCGCGACCCTCCCCACGAACGCGCACTTCAAGTCGACGTGCAACATCGCGGCCGGCACGATGCAACGCGCGCTCGACCTGCTGCAGGACCGAGGTGCCCTCGCCGTCGTCTCGCGCGGGCATCTGGGCCGCGTCATCGAGTCGCTCGATGTCGGGCAGTGCTGGCAAGCGGCCGGGCTCCCGCCGGTGCGATTGCTGCTCCCGCCGCGTGGGCCCATCGAGATCGATGTCCTGGACAACCGACTCGCCGAGGATCTGACCCGCCTCGGCATACCCCACACAGTGCATCATCGGCCGGGCGGTGCGCGACGAGTCGACGCGGTCATGACCGGCGAGCATGATCTTGCCGTGGTGTCCGCGGGCGCATTCGATGGCACGATCAACGCGTCCGTCGGCGCGGAGGGCGGAGCGAGGTCGGTGCTCAGCCGCCGCCTGGAACCGGGAACCTACTACGCCGAGGGTCGGCTCGTCGTCGTCCGGATGGGCAGCTTCGAGCCGACCGGCCCGCTTCGGATCGCAATCGATCGAGGCTCTCCCGATCATGTCGTGCTCACCGAGGCCGAGTTTCCAATCGGCGCTGGTCACACGTACATCGGCACGCCGTTCCCATCGGTGCCAGCGCAGGTGCTGCGCGGCGAGGTCGACGTGGGAATCTGGCACATGACCAGGACCATCATCCCGCTCGACCTCGCCGGCCTCGCGACGGACGCGCTGTCGACCGATGCCGCGAAGGCCGCGTGGGGCGAGTTGTCGGGTGCGGTGCTCATCGGGTCACCCTCGCGCCCAGAACTCCGCAGCGTGACCGCCGAACTTCGTCTCGACGATCTGGCGGAGGTGCAGCAGGATGCGCTGCGTCGTGACGTCGACGACTCATTCGACCCCGCCGGCGGCTGATTCCTCCCCGCGCAGCAGCTCTTCCAGGTACGCGGCCACCGCATCGTCGCGATGATGCCCCACCCGCTCCCGCGCAATGCGGACAACGCCCGAGCGAGCGTTGCCCATCGCGATCGGATAGCCGATCGCAGACATCCACTCGACGTCGGTCTCACCGTCCCCGAAGCCGATGGTGACCTCCGGTGAGATGCCGAGCCGCTCGAGGACGAAGCGCAACGCCTCCACCTTCGACGCCCCGGGACTGCTGCCCTCGAGAAACGTCCCCATCGAACGACGGATGAACGGGTGCCGCTCCGTGATCGACGCGCCGTGGTCGTCCAGCAACGCGTCGTCACCGGCCAGCATCACCTTCACGATTCCGCGCGGCTCGTCCTCGATCGGGCCGATCACGACCGGCTCGTCATTCACCTCCTCGAGCAGCTCGGTGAACGCAGTGCGCTCCTCGGCGCGCATCTCGTTCGCGGTCCAGGCGATGAACTGCAGACCCGTACGGTCGGCTTCGCCGCGGATCGCCGGGATGGCTGCGGGATCGAAGGTCGACACCGTCAGGCGGGTGCCGGACCGGGGGTCGGTCACAAAGGCGCCGTTGCAGGCGATCACCGGGGCGCCGAGGCCCGCGGCGGTGGCGATGGTCACCGCGGCGTGCTCGGTGCGACCGGTCACGATGATCGGCCGGATGTCGCGTGCTCGAGCCGTGCCAGAACCCGGGTCGCGCGAGCGCTCACTCGGCGCCGCTCAGACGCGAGCGTTCCGTCGACATCGAGTGCGACGGCCCGCGGTCGTGGTCGGGCGTTCATGCGCGGCACATCCTCGAGCACCCGGCCCCCACCGCGAGGAGCGACGTTGACAGGAACTTACTGTCCTGCAATAGTTCGAGTTCGGAGTACTCCGCATCTGGAGCATACTCGATCGGCATGAGGAGAGAAGGCCCTTGACCATCGACACCACTGTCATCGACGCACTCGTCGCCGTCCTCGGCGCAGACGCGGTTTCGACGTCGCCCGAAACCCTCGAGCGCAGCAGTCACGACACGTGGCCGCTGTCGACCAAAGAGCGCCGTCGCGGTGTGCATGCCCACCAGGCCGAGGCGGTGGTCACGCTCGGGTCGATGGGTGAGATCGGCCAGGTGCTGAAGCTCGCCGGCGAGCACGGCGTCCCTGTCACCGTCCGCGGCCTCGGGTCATCGGTGACCGGGCAGCCGCTCCCGGTCCGCGGCGGCATCGTGCTGGATCTCTCCCAGGTGCCTGCGCAGTTCACCGTGGACGAGACGAACCTCACCGTGACCGCGACGGCGAGCCAGAACGGCGGAGCGCTTGAGGATGCGCTCAACGAGCTCGGGTTCACCCTGGGCCACTCGCCGCAGTCGCTGTACCGCTCGACGGTCGGCGGCTGGATCGCGACCCTCGCGACGGGGCAGTTCTCCTCGCTCTACGGCGGCATCGAGGACCTCACGGTCGCCTACACCGTTGTGCTCGCTTCCGGCGAGACGGTCGAGCTCAGCGCGTCCCCACGGGCGGCGATGGGCCCGGATCTGCGCCAGATCTTCATCGGGTCGGAGGGCACGCTCGGCGTGATCACCTCCGCGACGCTCAAGATCTTCCCCCTGCCCGAGTCGCAACTGCTGCAGACGTTCTCGTTCCCGACCGTCGAATCGGGTCTCGCCATGATGCGCGAACAGGCCGCGCTGGCCATGCGGCCGTTCCTGCTGCGCTTCTACGACACCGATGAGGCGAGGCACGCGATGGCGGATCCCGCCGTGGACACGCCGATCATGTTCGTCGGCAGCCGGGGGCCCCGGGCGCTCGCGGAGGCCGAGCTGCAGGTACTCAGCACCATCGCAGCCGGGCACGGCGGTGTCCCGCTGGGGCCGGCCGGTGCGGAAGGGTGGCTGAGGCGGCGGTTCGACTTCTCGACGGTCGAGAACCTGCTCGAGATCGAGGGCGGGTTCGCAGAGACGATCGAGGTCGCACACCAATGGAGCGACATCGCCGACCTCTACACCGACCTGAAGGAAGCATTGCAGCCGTTTGCGGACGAGGTGCTCGCGCACTTCTCGCACGTCTACACGCAGGGCACGTCCATGTACGTCATCCTGCTCGGCCGCGCGAGCGACGACGCGGAGGCGATCGCTCGGCTCCGGACCATCTGGAGCACCGCGATGGAGATCTGTCTCGCACGCGGCGCTGAACTCTCGCACCATCACGGTGGCGGCCTCGCCAGATCGCCCTACGCACGCCGCTCCCTCGGCAGCGCCCACGTCGTGCTCCAGCGCGTGAAGGGTGCGCTGGACCCGTCAGGAATCCTGAACCCCGGAAAGCTCGGACTCTGACCCGGTCCGTCGAGCGCCGTCACCCGTCGGCGCTTTCCCCCCGAGGTCTTTGCAGAGAAGACCTGAGATCTTCGCAAGAAGAAAGGCAGTGATCGTGCACATCGAAGTGTTGGATCTCCTCGCAGCCGCCGCCGGCGGGTTCCTCGGCGCGACATTCGGCGCGCTCGTCGCGTTCGTGTTCACCGGTTTCGCGGTGCTGATCGGCGTCGCGGCCCTCATCGGCAGCGGCGATGCAGCGTTCCTCAACTCCATCGCGTTCGGTCCGTTCTTCGGCCCGCATATCTCGTTCGCGGCGGGTGTCGCGGCGGTCGCCTATGCGAAGCGCCGGGGCTGGATCGACAGCGGCCGCGACATCGTCACGCCGCTGGTCAGTCTTGCGAAGCCGAGCGTGCTGCTGGTCGGGGCGGTGTTCGGCGTGTTCGGATACCTCGTCGCGCAGGTCATCGCGATCATTCCCTGGTTCGGGTCGAACACCGACGCGGTCGCCCTCACCGTCGTCATCTCCGCGATCGTCGCTCGCGTGCTGTTCGGGAAGACGGGCATCATCGGGCCGCACGTCGACGGCGCCACGGGGTGGAAGCGGTTCACCCCGAACGCGCAGCACGTGTGGCTCGCGTATCAGCAGCGCCCGCTCATGGCGGTGCTCCTCGGCCTGTTCGTCGGCGGGCTCTCCGCGTGGGCGTCGGTCACGCTGCTCGACGCGTACCCGGATGCGCCGGGAGTCATCTACCTGGGGTTCGGTGTCTCCGCGGTCTCGCTGCTGTTCCTCGCGTTCGCGGTCGAGGTGCCCGCGACTCACCACATCACGCTCGTGAGCGCCGTGGCGATCCCCGCGTTCCTGGGCGTTTCCGGCGGCGGGATCGCGGTCGTGCTGATCGGCGCCGTCGTCGGCGCCATCACCGCACTGGTCGGCGAGCTGTTCTCGCGATTCTGGCTGATCCGGGGTGACACGCACATCGACCCGCCGGCGAGCGCCATTTGGCCGATGACCACGGTCGTCCTCGCCCTCGGCGCCGTCATCTCCTGAGCGCCCCTCCCGCGAACGAAGAAAGTAGATGATGATGTCTCCTTCCGCCCCACGACTTCTGGTGATCGACGCCGGGACCACCGGCATCCGTGCCCTCGTCTTCGACGAGGCGAGCCGCGTGCTCGGTCAGGCGTACACCGAGTTTCCGCAGTACCACCCTGCACCGGACCGCGTCGAGCAGGACGCGAACGAGATCTGGGGTGCCGCATCCCGGATGATCGCCGGAGCCCTCGAGGGCGCGGGTCTCGCGCCCGACGAGGTGACGGCGATCGGCATCACGAACCAGCGCGCCACGACCGTGGTGTGGGACCGGCGTACGGGCGACCCGGTCACCCGGGCGATCGTCTGGCAGGACACCCGCACGGCCGAGCGAGCGAGCGAGCTGGCCGCGGAGTGGGGCGAGCGCGTGTACTCGCACACCGGGTGGTCGCTCGCGCCGGTGTACTCGTCACTCAGCCTCGAGTGGCTGCTGCAGAACGTGCCCGAGGTTCGCGACCTCGCGGCGAGCGGCGACCTTGCGTTCGGCACCATTGACTCGTGGCTCATCCACCGGCTCACGGGCGGCGCCGAGCATGTCATCAGCGCGTCGAACGCCTCCGTGACCGGCTCATACGACCTCCTGACCGACCGGTGGTACGGCGAGTGGCTCGAGGCCCTCGGCATCCCGGTCTCGATCTATCCCGAGGTCCGCGACGATTCCGGCCACCTCGGGACCACGAGCGCGCAGGTGTTCGGAGCCGAGGTACCGATCGCCTCGGCGATCGCGGATCAGCATTCGGCGCTGTTCGCACAGGGGTGCATCGAGCCGGGCATGGTCAAGTGCACCCACGGCACCGGCACCTTCCTCGATATGACGATCGGCACCACCCCGGTCATCGACACGGCCAGCGGGCTGACCTCGCAGATCGCCTGGCGCCGGAACGGCGAGACCGTGTACGCGCTCGAAGGATACGCCGGCTCGACCGGCGCGGCGGTCCAATGGCTCCGCGACGGAGCGGGGATCATCTCCACCTCGGCGGAGTCGGAGGAGCTCGCGCGGAGCGTCCCCGACAACGGCGGTGTCTACTTCGTGCCCGCACTCACCGGCTTGTCCGCGCCCTATTGGGACCTCTTCGCGCGCGGCACGATCTTCGGCATCAGCCCCGGGACGCAGCGCGGTCACCTGGCGCGCGCAACGCTCGAGGGCATCGTGTTCTCCGTGCGCGACTTCATCGAGGTCATGAGCCGCGTCTCGGGCAACGCCATCGCTCAGATCGCGGTCGACGGCGGTGCCTCTCAGAACAATCTGCTCATGCAGATCCAGGCCGATCAGCTCGGCACGCGGGTCGTCCGCCCGAAGAACACCGAGGCAACGAGCGTCGGCGCGGCGCTCATGGCGGGGCTCGCAGTCGGTGTCTGGTCGACCCCGGAGGAGGCGTTGGCGACGCAGGACACGGACGCGACGTTCGAGCCACAGCTCACCGACGAGCAGCGGGCGGCGGACTATGCCGTCTGGACGCGTGCGGTTGAACGCTCCAGGGGGTGGTTGAAGAAATGAAGCGAGCGTCGCGCGCCGAAATCTCGGGCCCGCTCTTCGATCTCGTCGTCGTCGGAGGCGGAATCACGGGCGTCGCCACGGCACGCGACGCCGCCCTCCGCGGCCTCTCGGTCGCCCTGATCGAGAAGGACGACTTCGCGGCCGGCACATCGAGCCGATCGTCGAAACTCATCCACGGTGGCCTTCGCTACCTCGAGTCGTATCAGTTCCGGCTCGTGGCCGAGTCGCTCCGCGAACGGGAACGATTCCTGAAGATCGCACCGCATCTCACCGAAGTGCGGCCGTTCCTCTACCTCCTCTACGACGGCTACCCCGAGAGCCGCTTCAAGCTCGATCTCGGTCTCACGTTCTACGACGTCGCATCCGGCGCGTGGCGCAAGCGCCGACACCGGATGCTGAGTCCCGAGCAGGTGCTTGCGCGCGAACCGCATCTCGCGCGCGAAGGCCTCCGCGGCGCGGGCATGTACTACGACGTCCTGACCGACGATGCCCGGCTCACGGTCGAAACCGCAAATGGCGCCGCCGAGGCGGGTGCCGTCCTGATGAACCACGCCGTCGTCGAGTCGCTGATCCTCGACAACGGGACGGCTCGCGGGGTCGTCGTGAGGGACCTGATCGACGGCGAGCCGGTCGAGGTCCACGCGCGGCGCGTCGTCAACGCGACCGGTCCGTGGACGGACCGCACCCGTGCGCTGGAACACACCCGGAGCACACACGCGCTCCGCCCGACCAAGGGCGTGCACATCGTGCTGAAGAAGCGCGACTTCCCGCTGAACACGGCCGTCTTCCTGCGCTCGCCTGACGATCACCGGGTCGTCTGGCCCACGCCGTCGCTCGAGGACGATGTCGTGTACATCGGCACCACCGACACCGACTACGCCGGAGACCTCGACGACGTGCACGCCGATGAGCGGGACATCCGTTACCTGCTGAACGTGGCCAACCGCACCATCCCGGATGCTCGGCTCACCGAGAGCCACGTCGTCGGGACCTGGGCCGGCCTCCGACCGCTGGTCGCGCCGCCACCGGGCGTGAGCGAGAGCAATACGTCGCGCGAGCACGAGATCACCACGGGCCCGACCGGGATGATCACGATCTCGGGCGGCAAGCTCACGAGCAGTCGCCTGATGGCCAAGCAGGTGGTGGATGCGGCTGTGGCGAAGACCCACGCCCGGAAGAGCGTCGCGGGCGCGACGCCGCTTCCTGGGGCGGATGCCTCGAGCATCGCCGAGGCGCGCCGCTCCGCCGAGACGGAAGGAGTCCCGGCCGATCTCGCAGCGGTCTGGATCCGCCGCTACGGCGCGAACGCCCAGCGGATCATCGAGCGATGGGTGCGCGACCCCGAGAGTCGGGAGCTGATCGGCGACCGCCTGCTCACGCGGGCCGAGATCGAATACGCCGTCGACGCGGAGATGGTGGTGTCGCTCTCGGATCTGCTGGTCCGCCGGACCGCCGTGTTCTTCTGGAGCGACGACGGCGGCCTCGCCTCGGCGGAGCCGATCGCCCGCGAACTCGAGCGGCTGGTGCCCTGGCCCCCTGGCCGACGCGAGCGTGAGATCGAGGAGTATCGGTCACTCGTCCTGCGCAATCGCCCCCGGGGCTGACGAGCGGCGAAGACGATCGCCGGTCTGCGGGGAAATTCCCTCCAGTACCGACGTCACGAACCCTCAGGCGCGCTCGCGGACCCTTTGGTGTTCCTTGCCGGTTCGGGATCGGTTGGTGTGATGGGCTGAATAGACGCGACGACGAGACGAGGCGGTTGATTGCGGATTTCTGCTCGCAGCGGCCGCGGTCGGCGGCCTACATGGAGCACGCCTCCATCTCGGGCGCCGAAGGCGGCTGCCGGGGCGAAGTCGATCCCCATCATCGATCGCCCCTGCCGGCCCCGGGTAGGCATTCGCGGGGCGCCCGATAGGTCGGAAATTCAGCTGAGATCGCGATCGAAGACAATCTCGGCCTCACCGGCGACCCTATCGGCTGCCTCGCGCGGATTCCCTGCGTCAAGCGCAGCTTCGAAGGCCATCAATGCGGCGAGGATGGCACTCCTTGGCG